>DASXOU010000708.1:0-13514 GCA_036494045.1 Polyangia bacterium
CGGAGGCGGCGGCGCCGCCCGCGCACCGGCGGACATCATCCTGTCGGGCTCCTCGCTGCCCGAGAACCAGGCTCCCGGCTTCGCCGTCGGATCGCTCGCCGTCGACACCGGCCAGGCGACCTTCTCCCTCGCCGCGTCGACCGGCTGCCCGGGCGCCGACAACGGCTTCTTCGCCGTCGACGGCGCGACGCTGACGGCGGCGACGAGCGCGGCCGCCGCTTGCACGACGATCGCCGTCGACGTGGCCGGCGCGCTCGTCACGGTGGCGCCGGAGTTGGCGTCGCTGCCCGACGCGCTCGAGGTGAACGAGAGCGAGCCGGCGACGGTCGCGGTGTAGCTCCAGACGAACATGGCGCTGCCGCCCGGGCCGAGCGTCGCCGGCGTCGCGGGCGCACTCGTGACGCTGGCGCTGCCGCCGCCGGAGAGCGACGGCATCGTCGGCAGGACGCCGTTGACGGTGGCGTTGCCGTTGTTGATGACGCTCATGGTGAGGGTGATGGTCTGGCCCGTCGAGAGGACGGCGGGC
The DNA here is from genome assembly GCA_036494045.1 of Polyangia bacterium. GTDB lineage: Bacteria > Myxococcota_A > Polyangia > Palsa-1104 > Palsa-1104 > JAQBQH01. The sequence goes on from DASXOU010000708.1 coordinate 527, forward strand.
GTGGCGCTCAGCGTCGCCGCCAGCACCGGCTGCTCGATCGTGATCGGACCCGCCGACGCCGTCGGAAACGCGACCGGGTGGCCGCCGGGATCGGTGCCGGCACCGTCGAACGTCCACGACAGCGTGCCCACCGCCGCGGCGGCGTAGGTCCAGGTGAATGTTGCTTGCGCGCCGGGGCCGACGTCGGCCGGCGACGGGCCGCCGAGCTTGGTGGCGGCGCCGCTGCCGCTCGGCACCGGATCCGATGGCGTGACCGCGGACGCGGTCGATTGTCCCTGGTTGGCGACGGTGAGTGTCAGCGTCAGCGTCTGACCGACGGAGACGACCGACGGCGACGCGCTGGCGCTCGCGGTCAGGACCGGCGCGGTCTCGATGGTCGTCGACGCGCTGGCGACGTTCGAGGTGAACGGATGGCCGCCGGCATCGGCGCCGCTGGCGCTGGTGGCGAGCGTCAAGTCGCCCGCGCCGACGGCGTGATAATGGAACGCGAAGTCGGCGCTGGCGCCGCCGGCGATGTCGGCGGCCGCGGGCGAATCGACGAGCTCGGCGGCGCCCGTGCCCGTCGCCGTCGGCGGCGCGGGCGTCACGGCGAGCGCGCTGGCGTCGCCGCCGTTGCCGACCGTGACGACGAGCGTGAAGTCCTGACCCGCGGAGATGCTGACCGGCATCATCGCGGCGCTCGCGCTCAGCGTCGGCGGCGCCTGCACGCGCAGCGCGCCCGGCAGCGTCGCGTGGTCGCCGGCGGGAGAGGTCACCGCGACGTCATAGAGCCCGGGCGCGACGCCGGCGGGGACCGTCGCGGTCAGCGTCGTGTCGTCGACGCGCGCGATGTCGGTGAGCGCGCTGGCGCCGGCGAGCGTGACGACAAAGCCGTCGTCGACCACGACGCTCTTGGAGTCGTCGATGGCGGTGTGCACCGCGGCGTGAAAGCCGTGACCGTGGACGACGACCGCCGTCGGATCGAGCGAGGAGGCGACCGCCGGATCGACCGACGTCACTTGCAGCGCACCGTCGCTGCAGCCGGCGACGGCGACGAAGAGCGCCGCGAGCGCGCGCGCCCTCACAGCCCCACCCGATAGCCGGCGGTGATGGCGAGCCCGCCGAAGTTGCCGACGACGGCGCCGCTCGATTCGGGCGCATAGAGGAAGCCGGCCTCGACGAGGACGCGACCGACGCCGAGCTTGACGTCGCCGCCGACGTGCGCTTCGAAGGCGCCGAGCGCGAGCGTGCTGGCGTCGCTGCCCGCCGACGGCGACGAGGTCGCGACGCGCACGACGACGAGGCCGCCGCCGACGCCGCCGCCGAGCGCGAAGCGGCCGATCGGCTGCACAAAGCCGACGCGCGCGAGGACGGGCACGCCGGTCACCGAGAGCGACAGCGACGTCGACGTGGTGGTGTCGCTCTGCCGAGACGAGCCGGGATAGACGCCGGCAGAGAGGCCGATCGTCAGGCGGCGGCGCAGCCAGCGCGGCCGCCAATCGAGATCGGCGGCGACAAATGCGGAGGCGATCTTGCCGAAGTTGTCGATGAGGCCGGCGCGCGCGTCGAGCGACAGCGGCCGCGGCGGCGGCTCGAGCCTGACGACAACCGCGCCCTCGACGCCGCCGCCGTCGCGCACGTGCACGCGATCGTCGCCGCCGCGCGCCGCCGACGGCGTCACGTAGTCGATGGTCGCGACGCCGTCGTCGCCGGCACCCACGGTCAACGGCGCGCCGTGCGCATCGGCGACGAGCCCCTCGGCACGGGCCGGGTTGCCGAACGCGTCTTGCACGCGCGCCTCGAGCCGCGCGTGCCGGCCATCGGCGACGAGCCAGCGCGGCGCGCGCGCGACGGTCACGCGCGCCGGCGGTCCGGCGACGAGCACGATAGTCAGCGTCGCCGAGAGCGACGGCGTCGTCGTCGTCGCGCGCAAGGTCGCGCTCTTTTTTCCGGCGAAGCGATCGTCGGGACGCCAGCGCGCCGTCACCACGCCGCCGTCGCCTGCGTTGGGCGCGTCGGCCTCGACGGTACCGTCGTCGGCGACGAGCGCGATGGGTACGGCGCGCCCGCCCCGCGGATCGGCCCAGCGCAGCCGCGCGCGCACGACGATCGCGCCCGAGCCGGCGACGAAGTCTTTGCGATCGGCCTCGAGCTCGAGCGCGATCGGCGGCTCCGCGGGGCGGCGCACGCGGCAGCTGCCGTGCGAAGCGGCGTCGCCGGCGATCGCCGCGCGCACCTCGGCCGTCTCGGCGGCGTCCGGCTGCCAGCGCGCGACGAAGTGGCCAGGACCGACGCGCGTCGCCGCCTCGAGGCTGCCGGCGCTGGCCGTGAGCTCGGGCGCGTCGTCGCCCGCGAGCGCGCCCGCGCCGTCGACGACGAAGACGTGCACGCGATCGTCCACGCACAGCGCGGTCAGCCGGGAAAACGGCGGCGTGCCCAGATCGAACGGCGTCTCCTTCTCGTTGCCGAGGCTGTCGACCGCGAGTGTGCTGCCGCGACGCACGCCCGGCGGTGCGATCACCGGCGTCATCGCCATGCCGCTGGCGTCGGTGCGAAAGGGTCCGAAGCGCGCGTCGCCGAATGCCAGCGTGATGCGCGCGTTCGGCTTGGTGCGCGTCTCGACGCGCCCGACGCCGTAGAGGGGTAGGGCGAGAGCGTCGACCGCGCCCGCGGCGGCGGCGGCGATGATCGCGACCTCGGGGTAGCGCTGCGTCGGCGGCGTGTAGGTCGCGCGCCAGGCGCCCGCGCCGTCCGCGACCGGCGGCGAGAGCGTGCCGACGTTGACCGCCAGCGCCGGCGCGACGCTCGCGTGGAGGCGCACCGTCGCAGTGCCGTCCTGTCCGAGCACCAGCATCGCGGGCGCGCGCAGCGCCAGCGCCCCGCCCGAGCCGCTCTGCCCGATGGTGCGCGGTGGCGGCGTCACCGCGATGGTGACCGGCTTCGACACCAGCGCGCCGCCCGACATGACGCCCACGTGCACGTCGCGCGGCGCCCCCACGCGCGGCGGCACCCAATCGAAGTCGACGCCGCCGTCGACGACGTGGCGCGCCCCCAGCGTACCGGCATCGACGTCGAGCCCGAAGTCGGCGAGCGCCTTTCCATCTTCGGCGCGCAGCCCGAGCTGCACCGCCGTCTCGCCGTCGCCCGGCAGGGTCGGCGGCGTCACCAGCCTGACGCGCACCTGCGCGCGCGCCGCGGTCGACGACGCGAGCGATGCAACGAGCGCGATCAGGATTCCCGGCTTCACCATTCGACCTTGGTCTTGGCCTCGGGTGCGCTGGTGTCGACAGTGATGCGGGGCAGCGCCGCGCGCTCGTGCCGGCCGAGCGCGTCGGTGCTCTCGACCACGAGCGTGTTGGCGCCCTCCTTGAGCGGCACCGATGCGGAGAATTCGCCCTTGTCGTCGGCGACCAGCTTGACGCCGTTGATGCTGATGACCGCGCCCGGCGCCGTCTCGCCGTGCACCGTCGTCTTCTTGGCGCGCTGCGTGACCGCGTGCGCCTCGCCCAGCTTCAAGAACAACGACGGCGGCAGCGGCTGCGGCGCCGTCGGCGGCTGATCGCGCTCGACGATCGAGAGCTGCCCCGAGCCGATGCGCACCGAGCGGCCGCGCGCAGACAGCGTCACCTGGCCCGTCTTCGTCGCCACCGACAGCTGCGATCCCGACGACAACATCGAGAACTCGCCGTCGCTGGCGCTGGCGACCGCGCTCGAGCCGGGCACGTCGACCTGCAGGCTCCCGCGGGCCGCGCCGTGCACGACCGCGGCGATGCGGCCGTCGCGCAACCGCACCTTCGACAGCGTGTCGGTGAGCTCGCCGATCGACACGCGCGTCTCGGCGGCGAGCTCGACGTCGGCCACGCCGCCTACGTCGAGATCGGCGCCGCCCGCTTGCGTGATGAGGATGTCGTCGGCGGCGAGCTCGTCGCCCACGTTGACTGCGCTGGTGCTGCCGTCGGGCTTCTGCCGCGTCACCCCGCCGCGCACCTTGGTCACGCGCACCGCGCGCGCCACCTTGGCGACGCTGCCGGCGTCGACGGCGCGCGCCGGCGCGGCCACGTCGTGGTGGCAGCCGACGATGACGCCGAGGGCGATGAGGAGCGCGGCGCGCACGTTCAGCCCGCGGCCGCCGGCAGCTTGACCGAGAAGGTGGCGCCGCGCCCATCGTTCGGCGCCAGCGTCAACGTTCCGCCGTGCTCCTCGACGATGTCGCGGCTGACCGCCAGGCCCATTCCGGTGCCTTGCCCAACCTCCTTGGTCGTGAAGAACGGCTCGAAGATGCGCGCAGCGACATCGGCCGGCACGCCCGGCCCGTCGTCGTGAACGAGCAGCTCGGCGCCGCCGTCGGCGCTGCGCCGCGCCTCGACGCGCACGCGGCCGTCGGCGCCGTTGTGCGCCTGCATCGCGTTGAGCATGAGGTTGAGCACGACCTGCTTGAGCGCCGCCGCGTCGCCGCGCACGCGCGGCACGTCGTCACCGAGGGCGACCTCGAGCTTGACGCGGCTCAGATTGAGCTGGTGCGCCATCAGCTTGCAAACGCCGTCGACGACCTCGGCCAATTCGACGAGCACCGCGTCGCCCGCGGGCACGCGCGTGAAGCCGAGAAAGCGCGTGAGGATGTCGACGCAGCGGCGCGACTCGGCCTCGATGAGCGCGAGCAGCTCGGCCACGCTGTCCGGCTGCGAGTGCACGCGCTTTCGCGCCACCTGCGCGAAGCCGAGCACGCCGGTCATCACGTTGCGCACCTCGTGCGTGACGCCGGCGGCCACCTGGCCGAGCGCTGCCAGCACCTGCGCGCGTTCCTTGCTCTCGCCGTTCTTGTCGTCGACTGACATCGGTCTCCTACGCCAGATGGGCGCGCCGGCTCGCCGCCGGCAGCGTCACCGTGAACACGGCGCCCGCGCCCGGCTGGCTCTGGGCGCGCACGTTGCCGTGATGCTGCTCGACGATGCGGTGCACGATGGTGAGGCCGAGCCCCTCGCCGCGCCAATCGTCCTTGGTGGTGAAGAACGGATCGAAGATCTTGGGCATCACGTCGGGCGCGATGCCGCGGCCGGTGTCGGCGACCTCGAGCTTGATGAGCCCGTCGGCGCGCTGCGACCGCACCGTCAGCGTGCCGCGCCCCTTCATCGCCGTGACCGCGTTACGCACCAGCTGCACCATCGCCTCTTGCAGCTGCGCCGGATTGCCGACGACGTGGGGCAGCGCCGCGTCGAGCTCGCGCAGAAGCTGAATCTCGCCGAGCGGCACCTGCAAGAGCGCGCCCTCGACCACCTTGTTGGCGTCGACGTCCATGAAGCTCTCGCCGGCGTAGCTCTCGGAGAAGGTCAAGAGCGTCTGCACGATGCGCTTGATGCGCTGCGCCTCCGACTCGACCATGTCGAGGACGCCGGCGTCCTTGTCGCGCTTCTCCTTGGTCGCCCGCATCTTGAGGATCTGCGCGAAGCCGAGCACGGTGGTGAGCGGATTGTTGATCTCGTGCGCGATGCCGGCGCCGAGCGAGCTGACCGCCGCGATCTTCTGCGACTGCAGGAGCGCCGCCTGCGCCTCCTTGAGCTCGCGCGTACGCTCGTCGACGCGCGCCTGCAGCTCGGCGTTGAACGCGTTGATGGCGGCCTGGCGCTGCTCGATCTCGGCGGCCATCTGGTCGAACGCCGCCGCCAGCCGGCCAAGCTCGTCGTCGCCGCCCATGCGCACGCGATGATCGAAGCGGCCCGCGGCGAGCGCGCGCGCGCCCTCGGCGAGCCGGGCGAGCGGCCGATTGATCCGCCGCGCCAACAGGAGGCCGGCGACGAGCGCGGCCACCAGCGATGCCACGATGAGCACGAGGTTTTGCCGCTCGAGCGCGCGGCTGGCGGCGAACGCGCGCGCGCGCTCCTCGTGCGTGATCACGCGCCAGCCGCCCGGCAGCGCCGCCGACGCCGTCAAGAGCGACGGCGATTCGGCGAGCGTGTGGCCGGCGTCGGCGCCGCACAGGACGCGCTTGTCGCCGTCGACGAGCAGCGTCTGGATGTCGGCGGACGGCTCGCCGAGCGCGCCGCAGATCGAGCGAAACGACAAGCCGATCGCCACCACCCAGCGCCGCCCTTGCGGCCCGTCGACGGCGAAGGCGAGCGCGACCAGCGGCGTACGCGCGCCGCCGGCGAAGAACGGCTCGCCGACGGCGCGGCCGCGGCGCAGCGCCGCCGCGAACGGAATGTGCTGCGCGAACGCCGACAGCTCCTCCATCGACGCCACCGGATGCTCGTGGAGCTCGCTCGCCGCTTCGTCGTGGCGAAAGATCGCCTCGCCGACGCCGGCGCCTTTGTCGTCGAGGAGCGTGGCCATCGCCGCATCCGCGTTGGCGCGATAGACGAGGCCGAGCGCGCCGTGGCGTTCCGCCTCCGACAGCTCGCTCCAGTGGATGGTACGCGTCGCCAACAGCGCGAGCGAGTCGAGCGCGCGGCGCAGCGAGGCGTCGATGCGCGCGGCGCCGGTCTCGGCGCGGCTCTGATGCAGCGCCAGGAGCTGCGCGTCGAACGCGCGCTGATGCACCTTCATCGCCATGATGCCCGACAGCGCCAGCGGCACCAGCGCCACGGCGACGATGATCACGAGCAGGCGTGCGCGAACGCTCATGACGCGGCCTTGTTGCGGCGGAGGACTTCGAGCGCGAGCGCCGGCACGGCGAAGATGTCGGCGAACGGTTTCTCCAGATAGGCGGCCAAGCCGATCTCGGAGCCTTCTTTCCGGCTCGGCGCGTTGGCGTAGCCGGTGATGAGGATGATCGGCAGCCACGGATGCGTGCGCCGCAGCTGCCGCGCCAGCTCGATGCCGCTCCGATCGGGCAGGTTCTTGTCGGTGATGACGAGATCGACGACGCGCGCGCCGGCCACCGCCAACGCCTCTTCGGCCGAGCGCGCCACCGTCATGGCGAACGCCGGGTCGTCCTCGAACGCGAGCCGCAACGCCGCGAGCACGGTCGGCTCGTCGTCGACGAGGAGGACCTGGTATGGCGCGGCATCGACAGACATCGGCTCTTTTACTCTATCACGTGTTTTGGTACGCTGGGCGACAGGGGGATCATGATCACCGCGCTTCCGCCGACCGTTCTCGTGGTCGATGACGAGCCACAGATTTTGAAGCTCTTGTCACTCGTCCTATCGGCGCGGGGTCTAGAAACCTTAGCCGCCACCAGCGGCGAAGAAGCGGTCGTGATGCTCAAGCAGCGCGGCATCGGCTGCCTCATCGTCGACAAGAACCTGCCCGGTATCGACGGCATCGCCGTCTTGCAGGCCGCGCGGCGCGAGCAGCCGCACTGCGCGACCATCGTCATGACCGGCTATTCCTCGACGGCATCGGCGATCGAAGCGCTGCGCCTCGGCGCCAGCGACTATCTCGAAAAGCCGTTCGCCGACATCCAGCTCGTCGCCGAAAAGGTCGATCTGGCGATGAAGGGGCGCCGCGCCGCGCTCGAGCGCGATCTGCTCTCCGAGCGCATTCGCGGCATCCAGACCGAGCTCCTCGCCGCCGGCCACAAGCTCTCGCACGCCGAGACCGAGATCGACATGTTCGAGCAGGTCTTCGAGTTCCGCCTGCAGGAAGCCTCGGCGCCGCTGCGGCTGGCGGTCGCCACGGTCGAAGCGCGGCTGCGCACGGTGGCCACGAGCGGCGCGCTGACGCGCTCCGTATTAATGGATGCAGCCGACGAGCTCGCTCGCGCGCTGCACGCGCGTTCGTAGTTCCGGTACAATCAGACGATGGCTCTCCGCGCGCTCACTCCACTCTGGCGCCAGCTGCAAGAGACCGCGCGCGCCTCGGCGCGGCTGCTGGTCGTCGACGACGAGGTCAGCGTGCGCATGGTGCTGCGCGAGTTCTTCGCCGACGAAGGCATCGCCGTCGCGACGGTGGAGAGCGCCGAAGAGGCGCTGGCGGCGCTCGACCGCGAGCGCTTCGATCTCGTGCTCGTCGACAAGAACCTGCCCGCCGCCTCCGGCCTCGAGCTCCTGGCGCGGCTGCGCGATCGGCCCGCGATCCAGTCGCTCCTCATCACCGGTTTCCCCTCGGTCGAGACGGTCGCCGAGGCGCTCGCGCACGGCGCCGCCGACTACCTGGCCAAGCCGTTCGACATGGAGCACGTGCAGAGCCGCGTGCGCGCGCTCCTCGATCGCAGCGCGCGCCAGGCCGTGTTCGAGCGCATCGTCGCCGACGTGCACCAGCTCCTCGCCGGCGCCGACGCCGCCATCGTCAACGACTTGAAGCGGCGGCTCGAGACCACGCGCCGCCACATCGACGCCGCCTCCGGCATCATCATCGTCGGTGACGTCGAGCTCGAGCCCGACGCGCTCGCGCGCGCCATCGACGCGCCGCCCGCCGTCTGCGTCGTCCGCGGCGGAGTCGCCGAAGTATTCGACCAGATCGCCGACGGCGCCTCGCCGCGCGTGGTCGTGCTCGCGCTCGACGCCAGCGATCAGACCGGCACGGTGCGCCAGCTCAAGGCCGCCGATCCCTCGCTCGAGATCCTGCTCGTCGCGCGCAGCGCCGAAGTGGCGCGCCTCTTGTCGGTGATTCACGCCGGCGCCGCCGACTTCGTGCTGCCGACGGTCGAAGGGCTGCCGCTTTTGGCCAGGCGCGTACGCCGGCTCGCCGATCGCGTCCGCCGCCGCCGGCTCTACCTCGGCCTGTTGTCGGCGCTGCACCGCTTCGCCGTCGCGCGCGATCCCGAGAGCGCCGAGGAGGTCCTGGCCATCGCCGCGCCGGTCGAGCGGCGGCTGGTGCGCAACGGCTTCGGCGGCCGCGCGCCCGCGCGGAAGGACGTGGACGAAGACGATCTGCCGACGCTCGAGCGGCTCTTCGCCGACGGAGGTCCGCTGTGATCCCCGCCGCGCGCATCCTCGTCATCGACGACGAGCCGATGATCCTGCAGCTGTGCGCGATGCTGCTCGAGGCCGAAGGGAGCGAGGTGGTGACCGCGGCCTCGCTCGCCGCCGGCCGCGAGCACTTCCTGGGCGAGTCGTTCGATCTCCTCCTCGTCGACAAGAACCTCCCCGACGGCAGCGGGCTCGAGCTCGCCGCCGAGGTGGCGGCGATGACGTCCGACTGCGAGATCATGATCATGACCGGCTATGCCAGCGTCGGCTCCGCCGTCGAGGCCATCCGTTACGGCGTCGCCGACTACGTGGAGAAGCCGTTCGACCGCGAAGATCTGCTCGCCCGCATCACCCGCACCTTGAAGACGCTCGCGATCAAGCGGCAGAACCACGAGCTGGTCAACGAGCTGCGCCACAAGAACGCGGTGCTCGAGCGGCTCGCCATCGTCGATCCGCTGACGCAGCTGTACAACCACGCCTACTTCCACGACTCGCTCGATCGCGAAGTGCGGCGCGCCGCCCGCGTCGACAGCTCCTTCAGCCTGATCATGATCGATCTCGACGGCTTCAAGGAGGTCAACGACGGCTTCGGCTTCAAGACCGGCGACGAGGTGCTGCACCGCTTCGCCGACAACCTGCGCGGCCGCCACCGGCGCGTGACCGATCTGACGTTTCGCCTGCGCGAGGTCGACGTAGCGGCGCGCTACGGCGGCGACGAGTTCGCCATCATCCTGCCCGACACGCCCAAAGCGGGCGCGGCGGTGATGGCCGAGCGTCTGCGCGCCGAGTACGAGCGGGCGCGGCTGCACGACGCGCAGCCGATCGCGCTCACGCTCTCGCTCGGCGTCGCCGGCTTTCCCGAAGACGCGCACGAGCGCGACGGGCTCATCGAAGCGGCCGACATGGCGTTGCACGCGGCCAAGATGTGCGGCAAGAACCGCGTCATCTCGTACGAGCCCGGCTTGTCGCGCTCGTCGTCGAGCCGCGCCACCGTCGTGCATCGCCACGCGCAGCACTTGGAAGCGCTGACGCGCTCGTTGGCCGGGCGCTCGTTCCGCTTCGTCTACCAGCCCATCGTCGACATCGAGCGCTGGCAGCCGCACGCTTATGAAGCGCTGTGCCGCCCCACCGACGAGCTCTTCCGCAGCCCCGTCGATCTATTCCGCGCCGCCGAGGACGCGGGGCAGATCCTGCCGCTCGGCCGCATCCTGCGCGAGCTGTGCACCGAGCCCATCGAGGCGATGGCGGAGCCGCCGCTGCTCTTCGTCAACCTGCACCCGTACGAGCTCAACGATCCGCGCCTCGCCGACGGCGAAACCGCGCTTCGGCGCCATGCGGCGCGCATCGTCTTCGAGATCACCGAGACGGCCGAGATCCAGGATTTCGGACGCACGCGCGATCTGTTGGCGCGGCTGCGCAGCCACGGCTTCCGCGTCGCGCTCGACGATCTCGGCGCCGGTTATTCGGGGCTGAACCTGCTCGCCATGCTCGAGCCCGACTACGTCAAGCTCGACATTGGCCTGGTGCGCTCGATCCGCGGCAACGCGCGCACCGCGCGGCTGGTGCGCCACCTCATCGACTTCTCGCGCGGCGAGAACATGCAGGTGATCGCGGAAGGCATCGAGACGCGCGAAGAGTTCGAGGCCGTGCGCGCGCTCGGCGTTCCGCTCATGCAGGGGTATTTTTTCGCGCGCCCGGCGGCGCCCTTCGTCGCCCTCGGCCCGCGCGCCACCTGACCGCGGCGATCGTCCGTCGGTCGCTCAGGGAGCTGGCGCGTTGGAGAGCGCGTCTTGATGTGCGGTCACGATGGCGACGAACTCGTCCGCGGTGACGTCCGCGCGATAGGTGCGCACCGCCGCGACCTGCGTTGCGCCGAGCGCCGCATTGACCTTCATCTCGTATTCGATGAAGGCCTTGCTCTCCTCGGTTCCCGAGACCCAACCGGTGTCGCCGGCCGCGCGCAAGAATTTGAAGCCGCGCGCCAGCGCCTGATCCTGTTTGGCGAGCAAGGCCCCGCTGATCTGCTCGAAGGTTTTGAGCCGTCCCGCCGGGTCGAGATACCAGAGCGGGTGGGGCAACATCTCGAGCTGACCGCTGGCCAGATAGCCGTCGATGTCTTCCACGGACTCGGCGATGGCGTCGCACGCGGCCTTGTGGGTCACGGCCTCCGGCAGCACCCACAGACAGCCCTCGCCGTTCTTGAGACCCTCGGCGATGTAGGGCGCAGTTAGATCGAGGAGCTGGTCGAAGTTCCGATAGAACTGGCAAAAGTGCCAGCCCGGCTTCACCTGCTTGATCGAGGTGCGAGCTCCTGCGTCGGCGACGGTAATGATCCCTCGTCCGGCCAAATCGACGAGCACTTTGGCGACGTCTTCGGTATCGAGCCCGGTCGCGCCGATATTGAATTCCCGCGGAAACAATCCTCCGAGCGCAGGCGCGGTGTGTTTCGCCGCGGGTATTCCCAATGCCAGAAGCTGAGCGCGAACGCGTTCCGGAATGAAGTCGCTGTTTCGCTCCATCGCTGCAACCATCCTAAGTGTGACAGCGCGAGAGCCCAGCCCACGACTTCCACAAATCCCTGCGCGTTCGTTCTCACGCGAGTCGCAGCTACTGGTCGCCCTCGGGGATGGCGACGAATCCGGCAATTTCGGCGATGCTCGGATCGCACGCGGTATGGAGCACGCGACACCTTGCGATGAGCTGGACCTTCGGTTGCGAGCATGGTGCGATGCGCTGGCCGGCGAAGGATTTCTTGTTTTCGGCCTCCGCTTCGTCGGCCCACCGCACACGCTGCTGTAGCTGGTAGATTTTCTGTTTGTCGACAATGCCGCCGATACGCCCGTACTTCTTCTCGGCGGCGATCTCACCGAGGGCGCGGCGACGAATCTCGCGGTCGACACAGAGCGCGGCGCCTTGTCGGATGAACATGTTCTCCGGATCCGCGAGCAGGGCGCGCTGCTGCTCCTCGGCGGCGGCGCGCGCGGCATCTGCGATCCGTTGCGCCTCGGCATCGCGTGCAGCCTGCTCGCGGGCTCGTTCGCGCCGGCGATCCTCTTCGGCCTTTCGTGCTGCGTTCGCCGCGCGCGATTGCTCGAGATCGCGCTCTTGTTGTGCCTTGAGCTGGGCGCGACAGCGCGCAACGTCCTTCATGGCAGCGTCGGCCTGATGCTGCTTGCGCGCGCGGATCTCGGGGTTGCTGGCTAACGAAGCCGTCTGCGAGAGCGAGCGCGCGTTCGCTTCTTGATCGTCGCAGGTATTGGCGAGCGCCAACGCCTCGAACGCCAGCAAACATAGGAGAGCGAGCTTCATGGCTCCGTCGCCCATCTTTGAACGATCGGCTCCAACATTCAATGCGGCCATTGTACGACGGAGAAATGGGGGCGGAGTTGGAGGACGAGCTCGAGCGACTCACCTGCGCGTGACCAACGCCGTCTAGTAATTGGGATGTCGCAGCGCTTTGGTAATCAGATGGTCGAAGCGCGCTGCGAACTTCTGTTTTGCTTTGGCATCGAAGGACGGCGGGCCGCCGGTCTGCACACCTGCTTCACGTAGGCCTGCCATGAAGTCACGCATCGCGAGTCGCTCGCCGATGGTTTCCGTGGAGTACACATCGCCGCGCGGATCGATCACGGTGAGCCCTTTTTCGACCAAAAGCGCAGCGAGTGGAATGTCGGCAGTGACACAGAAGTCTCCGGCCGCGCTCGCATCGACGATGTGCGCGTCGGCGACGTCGGCGCCCTTTGCGACGCGCACGAACGAGACGAACGCGCTGTTGCCGACGTGAACGTTCTTGTTCGCCACCAGGATCGCGAGCACCTTCAGGCGCTGCGCGGCACGCAGAATGATCTCTTTGACGTCGCCGGGCATCGCATCACCGTCGATCCAGATCCTGAAAGACGGCAATCGTCAGACGCCGTCAGCGGCGCACTCGGCGCAGCGTAGCTCGCGCCGGTGCATCGACGGCAGCGTCGCGCCGCAGTCGGCGCAGAGACGCACCGTCATGGGCGACTGCGAGCCGGAGCTGACGATCACACCGCGCGGCGGCGCCTCGAACGGCGGTGGGAGCTGCTTTTCGCTCTCGACAGGCTGCGCGTCACGCAACGCCGCGCGCTTCGCCTCCGCCGTCTCGTCCTTGACGACGAGACCCTGGTCGAGCATTT
>DASXOU010000709.1:0-6070 GCA_036494045.1 Polyangia bacterium
GAGTCGCGCACGATGGACCTGCAGCTCGTGGCCGGAACGCAGGTCAACGGGACGATGCGCGCCGGCGGCGTTGGCGTGCCCGGCAACGTGCGGCTCATCGCCGACCTCGGGCCCGACGCGGTCGCCTTCGCCGGCAGCGACGGCAGCTTCACGCTCGCGCTCGACCCGGCCGGCAGCTACACGCCGCTTCTGATTCCCTCGTCGACGACGCTGGCGCCGCACCTCGGCCCCAAGGCGATGGGCGCGAGCTTCGTCGGCGGCAGCTTCGACATCCCCGGCGGCGTCGCCGTCAGCGGCTCGGTCGTCGACGGCGCGGCGGCGCCGATCGCCGGCGCCAACGTGGTCCTGCGCGCGGGCGCGCTGCCGAGCGGGCCGGGCACGACCAACGCCGGCGGCGCGTACACGCTCTACGCCGAGACCGGCGCCTACACGCTGTCGTTCGGCGCCGACGACTGGCCGCAAGGCACGCTCGACGGCGTCGGCGTGCCCGCCGGCGGCACATCGATCGCGGTCGCCTACACCATCGGGCGGGTCGCCGTCGGCGGTACCGTCGTGGCCGACGACGGCACCACGCCGGTCGCCGCCGCGCGTGTCACCATCACTTCGCACGCGCCACTGCCCAGCGTCGCCAATGTCACCATCGGCGGCGCCGCCGCGGTGCCCGCCGGCGGACGCGTCGCGCGTGTCGTCACCACCGACGCCAACGGCGTGCTGCCGACGATGCAGCTGCCGCTCGGCAGCTACGATCTCATCGTCGAGCCGCCCGGACCGTCGCTCGACGGGCTCACCGCCGTCTCGGAGACGCTCGCCGGCGCCGCGACCTGGACCATCGCGCTCGCCAAGCCGGTGCCGCTCGCCGTCACCGTCGTGCGCGGCGACGGCACGCCGGTCGACGGCGCCGCGCTCACCGCCGTCGAGACCGTCGGGCTCGGCGCCGCGCCCACCGGCGCCACGGACGCCAACGGGCAGTACACGTTCGCCATCGACAAGGGCGCGACCCTCGAGCTCGTCGTCGACCCGCCGGCGTCGGTGGGGCTCGCCGGCGCGCGCGTGCCGCTGCCGGCCGGCGGCGGCGCCGTCCAGGTCACGCTCGGTCCCGGCGTCGAGATGAGCGGCCTGGTCAAGACGCCCGAAGGCAAGGCGCTCGGCGGCGTGCGCGTCGAGGCGCTCTGTTTTTCGTGCGGCTCGACGACGCCGATCTCGACGTCGATCACCGACGCCAGCGGCAACTACCACCTGTATCTGCCCGACCCCGGCGACGTTGCCGTCGACGGCGGCGCCGACTGAGCTACGGATGGTCGCCGGGAATCCCGCTCTGCGTCTGCGGCGGATTGGTCGCGCCCGACGTCGGCGACGTCGTGGTCGGGATGCCGCCCACCGTCGAGCTCGACGGCGTCGTCGGCGGCAAGCCCGGGCTCTGCAGGTTCAGTCCCGGCGTCGTCGACAACGTGGTACCGGCGCCGAGGCCAGGCGCCGGCTGCGTCGGCAGCGGCGAGCCCGGCATCGCCGAATCGGTCCCGGTCGCCAGCGGCGTCGCCGGGAGCGTCGTCGTGTCCGAGGAGCTCGGCGTGCCGCTCGGATTGGGCGACGGCGCCACGTTGACCGACGACGGCGTCGATGCGACCGATGACGGCGTCGTCGGCGAGCCGGCGTTGGTGCCGCCCAGCGTCGGCGTCAGCTGCGCCAGCGTCGGCGCCCGCTCGCTGCGCACGCCCGGCGCCGGGCTCGTCGTCGCCGGCCGACTGCGCACCAGATCGCCGAGCGGAATACCCGCGCTCGCTGCCCGAGGCAGCGCCACGCCGGACAACGCCGCCGCCGCAACCGCGATCAATTGAATACGCATCGACATGCCTCCGTCGCAAGAGACTACAAACCACGTGCCATGTGACAATCACGCGCCTTGACACCCGCCATCCGCCGATCCTCAATTTCGGGGTGCGCGCGGTCGTCGTCCTTCTCGCTGTGCTCGCGTCGGCGACGGCGCTGGCCAAGCCGCGCGTTCAGGTGGCGCCCTTCGTCGTGCACGGCGACTCGCTCGGCTACTTCGGCCCCGAGGTCGCGCGCGCGGTCGCCGCCGCTCTCGAGGGTGACGGCGTCGAGACCGGCGCCGGCGCGCCCGACACCATCGACGGTCACGTCGACGAATTGCCCGGCGAGCGCGTGCGGCTGTCGGCGACGCTGCGCGGGCGCACCATCCTCGCCGAAGGTCCGCTTGAGGCGATCGACGCCGTCGCCACCCAGCTGGCGAACAAGATGGCGCCGCTGCTGCTCGAGGATCCCGCGGCGCAGAGGCTCGCCGAGAAGCGCGCGCGCGACGCCGAGAGGCGCGCGGCTTCGGTGCCGCCCTCGCGTCCGGCGCCCAGGCCCACGCACGTCGAGGCGCCGCGCACCGTCGAGCCCGCGCACGTCGTCGAAGCCAAGGCGAGCGAGCCGCCGCCTCCGGAGAAGCCGGCGCCTGCCGTCGACGAGCCCAAGCCCGAGGTCAAGCCGACCGAAGAGCCGAAGAGCGAGCCCAAGACGGAAGCGAAGCCAGCGACCGATCCGAAGAGCGACGTGCAGGAGCCGGTCTGGTCGCCGCCGCGCGTCGATTCGCCGCCGCACTACGAGCCGCCGGCGCGTCCGGTCGCGCCGCCACAACCGCCGCCGTACTTTGTCGGCTTCGTGCGCGGCCGCGTGGTCGCGCACGCCGTCGCCGATCCGCGCTCGAGCTACTCGGCGGCCGGCGCGATGGCGACGCAGGCGCTCTTCTCGTTCCTGCAGCGCCGCCTGCGCCTGTCGGTGATCCCGACCGGCGTCGGCATCACGTCGGCGAACATCGCCGCCGACGAGGCCTATCGCGCCGCCGCGCGCGCGGTGGTGATGGCGCGCCTCGAGTCGGTCGAGTACGGGGCCGGACCGTCGGCGCGCGTGCGCCTCGAGGTCGTGGTCGTGCGCGACGGGCGGCCGGTCATGCGCCGCGTGGTCGAGTCGGCGCCGAGTGATCCGAATCGTCGCGGCCCCGGCGCCGATCCGGTATACCAGGCGGTGACCATGGGCCTCGAAGCGCTCGTTCCCGAGTTGGTCGGCGCGCTGGCGGATGTTCGCTAAGCGCCTCGCGCTCGTCTGGCTTTTGTCGTTCGCTTCCATCGCTCGTGCGCAAGTCGACGGCGGCGCGCCAAACGACGGTGGCAGCGGCGTCGCGCCCAATGACGGCGGCGTCGGCGTCGCGCCCGACGGCGGCGTCGTCGAGCCGAGCTCGCCGTCGGCGGAGCTCAAGGTCGCGCGCGACGAGTTCGAGTTCGGCAGCTACGAGCGCGTCGTCGGCCGCTTGCGTCCCATCGTCGAGGCGCTCGAGCTCGCGCGCGAGCTGCCGCAAAAAGCCGATCGCCTCGAAGCGCTACGCGTCTACGGCATCGCCTGCACGCTCACCGGCCGCCGCACCGCCGCCGAAGGCGCGTTCCTCCTGCTCCTGCGCGAAGAGCCATCGATGCGACTCGATCCGGCGCTGGTGCGCCCCGAAGCCGTCGCCTTCTTCGACGAGGTGCGCGCGCGCCATCGCGCCGAGCTGCTCGCTGCCTATCGCAAGAACCGCCGCCCGTATTACTGGGCGCTCGACGTCATCCCGCTCGCCGGCCAGCTACAGAATCGCCAGTGGAAGAAGGCGATCGTCTTCGGCGCCGTCGAGCTGGCGCTGCTCGCGACCAACGTCACCACCGGCGCGCTCCTCGGCCACTACGCCGGACCGAACGACGACTTTCGCGGCCACGTCACCGCGTTCGGTCCGCTGCGCGATGTGAACTGGATTAGCTTCGGGCTGCTGCTCGGCGTCGGTGCCGCCGGGATCATCGACTCGTTCGTCGTCGGTGCGCGCCGTCGCGAGCGCGATCGCCAGGCCGAAGCGCGCATCGGATTCTGAGGCTCGGCGACCCGGGGCTGAAGCCCCCAAAAATCGCGCAGACACGCGACCCACCGTCGAGCCCCTCCGACGGGCGTGCAAGAAGTACCGGATTGCGGTCCGCCGCCCGTGGCTGCGCGCCCACGAATTCGCTTGCTGCGTCATTACGTGTAGCGATACGATGAGGTGCTCACGTTCGTGGGCAAGAGGACTGGTCAGACTTGCGGCAACCGATCCCATTCGGCAAGTACGTCTTGCTCGAGCGCATCAGCGTCGGCGGCATGGCCGAAGTATTCAAGGCCAAGTCGTTCGGCGTCGAAGGCTTCGAGAAGATCCTCGCCATCAAACGGATCCTGCCGTCGATGGCCGAGGACGCCGACTTCATCGAGATGTTCATCGATGAGGCGAAGATCTGCGGCCAGCTGAACCACGCCAACATCTGCCAGATCTTCGAGCTCGGCCGGGTCAACGACTCGCACTTCATCGCCATGGAGTACGTCTGGGGCAAGGACGTGCTTCAGATCCAGAATCGCTTCCGCAAGCTGCGCCAGACGATGAAGCCGGAGATGGCCGCGTTCATCGCCGCCAAATTGTGCGAGGGGCTCGACTACGCGCACAAGAAGAAGGACGCGGCGGGGCGGCCGCTCAGCATCATCCATCGCGACATCTCGCCGCAGAACATCCTCATCAGCTACGACGGCGAGCTCAAGATCATCGACTTTGGCATCGCCAAGGCGGCGTCGCGCTCGTCCAAGACGCAGGCGGGCGTGCTCAAGGGCAAGTTCGGCTACATGAGCCCGGAGCAGGTGCGCGGGCTGCCGCTCGATCGGCGCTCGGACGTGTTCGCCATCGGGACGATCCTTTACGAGCTTCTGACCGCGGATCGCTTGTTCATGGGCGAGAGCGACTTCGAGACGCTCGAGAAGGTGCGCAACGTCGACGTGCCGTCGGTGACGTCGATCAATAAGAGCGTGCCCATCGAGCTCGAGAAGATCATCAACAAGGCGTTGGCGCGCGACGTCGACGAGCGCTTTCAGTGGGCGAACGAGATGCAGGAGGCGCTGCACGCGTTCCTGCTCACGCGCGAGCCGGTGTACACGGCCAAGCATTTGTCGACCTGGATGCGCGAGCAGTTCGCGCTCGAGATGAAGCGCGAGCAGCAGATCCTCGACGAGCAGCGCAAGATTCGCAAGGACGCGCTCACGCCCAAAGCGGGCGCGGCCAAGAACGGCAGCGGCTCGCAGCGTCCCGGCGGCAGTGACTTCGGCGGCGAGACCAACGTGCTCGAGGGCGCCGACCTGGCCGACATGGTGCTCGCGGCCGAGCTCGCCGGCGATTCGCCGCTCGACGACGATGGCGCCGAGAAGACGACGGTGTCGCCGGGATACGGCGCGGCGCCGGCGGCGGCGGCGCCCTTGCCCGAGCAGTCGACGCAGATCCTGGCCGACGCGCTGTTGTCGAAGACGGCGCCGCCGTTGCCCAAGTCGGCCGGCGCCGCGGGGGTGACGCAGTCGCGCGACGCCGTCGCCGGGCCGGCGGAATTGCCGGCGCAGCCGACGGTGATCCTCGAGGGCGGCACCGGATCGCACCAGCTGCCCGGGGTGCTCTATTCGAACCCGATGGCGCCGACGATGAGCGCGATGCCGGCGGTGCCGCCGCCGACGTCGGGGCCGCTGGCGGCGCAGTCGGGGCCTTCGTCGACGGTGATCTTGGCGGACCCGTCGCCGCCGTACGGCTCGGTGCGCACGCCGTCGACGGGATCGGTGATCGCGCCGCCGCCGTACGCGCATGGGCACGGCGCGCGCTCGACCTTGTGGAAGGACATCGCCATCGGCGTCGGCGTCGCCGTCGCGGTCGTGGCCGGCGTGCTCGGCGCGCGCGCGCTGTTCTCGCGCGGCGGCAAGGGCACGCTGGTGGTGATGGTGAACGCGGCGCGCGCGGCCGACGTGTTCGTCGACGGCGCGCTCAAGGGGCGCGTCGATCCGGGTGCGCCCTTGACGTTGAAGGAGCTGCCCGCGGGCGCGCATCAGGTGCTGGTCAGGAGCGTCGACGGCGCCGAGTTCAAAGAGCAGGTGGCGCTCGCGGCCAACGACGTGAGCGTCCTGACGGCGGCGCCCAAGCCGAGCGCCGCGTCCGGGCCGGGCACGGGGCACCTCAAGCTCAACATCGCGACCGAGGGCGCGCAGGTGTGGGTCG
>DASXOU010000710.1:0-2117 GCA_036494045.1 Polyangia bacterium
TGATGGCCGATGTCTACGAGAACGAGCTGCCGCGCCTCAAGATCGGCCAGAAGGCGACGCTGACGCTTTCGTACTGGCCCGACAAGAAATGGGCCGGACGCGTCAGCTACATCCTGCCGACCGTCGATGAGAAGACGCGCACGGTGAAGGTGCGGATCGAGATCGCGAATCCGGCGAACGAGCTCAAGCCGGAGATGTTCGGCGACGTGGTCATCGACACGGCGCCGCGGCAAGCGCTCGTCGTTCCCGACGACGCAGTGATTGTCACCGGAACACGCAAGCTCGTCTTCGTCGCGCTCGGCGACGGGAAGCTGCAACCGCGGCCGGTCGAGACGGGCGCGCACATCGGTGGGATGTACGAGATCGCGTTCGGCGTGAAGGCGGGTGAGAAGGTCGCCGTTGGTGCCAGCTTCCTGCTCGACTCGGAAGCGCAACTGCGATCGGCGACGAGCGGCATGACGCCCGGCGACGGGAGCGCGCCGTGATCCAGCGCGTCATCGAATGGTCGGCCAACAACAAGTGGCTGGTGCTGGCGCTCTCCGCGATCGCGATCGCCTTCGCCATTCTGTCGGTGCGCTCGATTCCGCTCGACGCGGTCCCCGATCTTTCGGACACGCAAGTCATCATCTACTCGCGCTGGGATCGCAGCCCCGACATCCTCGAAGATCAGGTGACGTATCCGATCGTGACCTCGCTTCTCGGCGCCCCGCGGGTCAAGACCATCCGCGGCCTGTCGGACTTCGGCTTCTCGTACGTCTACGTCATCTTCGAAGACGGAACCGATCTCTACTGGGCGCGATCGCGCGTGCTCGAATACCTGTCGAAGATTCAGGCGCGGCTGCCCGAAGGCGTGAAGACGGAGATCGGTCCCGACGCGACTGGAGTGGGCTGGGTCTACGAGTATGCGCTCGTCGACGACAGCGGGCAGCATACGAGCGCGGAGCTGCGCTCCTATCAGGACTGGTTCCTGCGCTATCAGCTCCAGTCGGTGCCCGGCGTGGCCGAGGTTGCGTCCGTCGGCGGCTTCGTGAAGCAGTACCAGGTCACCGTCGATCCCAATCAGCTCGTCGCCTACAAGCTGAGCCTGACCGACGTCGCCGACGCGATTCGGCGCTCCAACAGCGAGGTCGGCGGGCGGCTCCTCGAAATCTCCGGCCGCGAGTACATGGTGCGCGGACGCGGCTACATCAAGAAGGTCGGCGACATCAGCGACATCGTCGTGAAGACAAACGACAACGGCACTCCGGTGCGCGTCGGCGACATCGGCCACGTCGCGCTCGGCCCCGACATCCGCCGCGGGGTCACCGATCTCGACGGCAGAGGCGATGTCGCGTCGGGCATCGTCGTCATGCGCCAGGGCGAGAACGCGCTCAACGTCATCCACGCGGTCAAGCAGAAGATCGAGGAGCTGCGCCCGTCGCTGCCGGCGGGGATGCGCATCGTTCCCACCTACGATCGCTCGGATCTCATCGAGCGCGCGATCCGCAACCTCCGCGAGAAGCTGATCGAGGAAATGATCATCGTCTCGCTCGTGATCCTGCTCTTCTTGTGGCACCTGCCGTCGGCGGTCGTTCCGATCGTGACCATCCCGATCTCGGTTCTGCTCGCGTTCATTCCGATGCACGCGATGGACATCAACGCCAACATAATGTCGCTCGCCGGCATCGCCATCTCCATCGGTGTGCTGGTCGACGGTGCGATCGTCGAGGTCGAGAACGCCTACAAGAAGCTTCAGCTTTGGCAGGCGAACGGGCGGCAAGGAGACTTCCACAAGGTGCGCCTCGATGCGCTCAAGGAGGTCGGGCCGTCGGTGTTCTTCTCGCTCCTCGTCATCGCCGTCGCGTTCTTGCCGGTGTTCACGCTCGTCGATCAGGAAGGGCGCCTGTTCAAGCCGCTCGCGTACACCAAAACGCTCACGATGGCGATCGCGGCCCTGCTCGCGATCACGCTCGATCCGGCGCTGCGCATGCTGCTGTCGCGCATGGATCGGTTTCAGTTTCGGCCGCGTCCGCTGGCGTGGCTCGCCAATGCGACGCTCGTCGGCACCTACTATCCCGAAGAGCAGCATCCGGTCAGTCGGTTGATGTTCCGCGTGTACGAGCCGGTGTGTCGGTTCG
>DASXOU010000711.1:0-5595 GCA_036494045.1 Polyangia bacterium
CGGCGGGCGCGCGATCGGGATCTCGTCCTTGCGCGCCGATCGGCTCACCGACGAATTCGTGGGCCTGCTCGCGCGCGGCGGCTATCGCACGCTCACGACCGCGTCGGACGGCGCGTCCGAGCGCATGCGCGAAGTGATCCAGCGCAAGACCAAAGAGAAGCACCTCGTGCGCGCGGCCGAGCTGGCGCGCGCGCACGGCATGCGCGGGCTCAAGCTCTACGAGATGGTCGGGCTGCCGGGCGAGACCGACGACGACATCGACGAGCTGGTGCGCTTTTCGCGCGAGCTGTCGAAGGTGATTCCGCTCGCGCTCGGCGTGGCGCCGTTCGTCGCCAAGCGCAACACGCCGCTCGACGGCGCGCCCTACGCCGGCATCCGCGTGGTCGAGGACAAGCTCGAGCGTCTACGCAAGGGGCTGCGCGGCAGCGTGGAGGTCCGCCCGACCTCGGCGCGCTGGGCGTGGGTCGAGTACGTGCTGGCGCAAGGCGGCGTCGAAGCGGGACGGCGCGCGCTCGCCGCGCATCAGGCGGGCGGCAGCTTCGCCGCGTGGAAGCGCGCCTTCGCCGACGACGGCGCCCGGCGCGCGCAGCTCCGCGTCGTGCAGTAGCGCGTCGTTCCGTGGCGTAGCTCACTCGCGCGCGGGAACTCGCGCGGCGCACCTCTCGTCACACGCGCCAGGAGGAGCGATGCGGACGTTGTCCCTGATGGCGCTGGCGCTAGTTGTGGGAATCGCCAGCGGCGGTTGCTATCGGGAGTACGCCGCCCGTCCCGTCCACTGTCCCGCCGTCTGGGTCCAAGGCCACTACGGCGCCTTCGGGCGCTGGCGTCCCGGACACTGGCGCTGCGCGTAGCGAGTCGAGCGCCATCGGATCGACGAGCCCGACGTCGCGCAGCGCCCAGAAGGCGACGCGCGCGTAACGCACGCCCTCGGGCGGCGCGGCGCCGGTGAGCGCGGCCACGACCTCGGACGGCTTGGCGCCTCCGTTCGGCTCGATGCGCAAGCGGAAGCCGAGGATGACGCCGTCGGCCGGCCATTCGAGCGCGGCGCGCAGGTGCGCGGCCTCGTCGCCGTCGAGGAAGCGCACGCCGTCGAGGAGCTTCTGCACATCGATCGACTTGACGACGCGCTTCTGCGTGCGCGAGACGACCAGCCCTTCAGTGCGCAGCTCGGCCGGCGCCGATGGCAGCCACGCGGCCCAGTCGGCGCGATCGAGGAGCCGCGACAGCGCCGGATCGTCGGCGCCGAGCTTGGCCACCGCCTCGACGACGAAGCCCTCCGGTGCCGAGGCGCGCAGCCGGGCGAGCAGCGTCTCGCCGTCGCCGTCGTAATCGATCTTCACGTCGCAGTATTCGCCGAGCGCGGCCACGCCGAGCCCGAGCGCGGGCGCAAACATGAGCTGGGGCTTGGGATGAAAGCCCTTGGAATAGATCATTTCGACGCGCGCGCGCCGGAACACGCGAATCAAGAGGCGCATCGTGTCGAGGTGCGAGATGAACGCACCGCGCCCGATCTTGCCGAAGCGAATGCGCCAGCGCGTGCCGTCGGCTTGCGCGAACCCCGCCGGCGGCTCGGTCGGCTTCCGCTCCAGCCGATAGCTGGCGGCCGCACGAGGCTCGCTAGGCTTGTGCGCGCCGAGCGAGCGCAGCGCTACCAGCCGCTCCGTCTTCATCTGCGTCAGGTCACAGGCGATGCCGCAGTCGAAGCAGACCAGCTTGCGCGTCTCCGCCTCGGCGTCCTCGATCGTCGTCGGATGGAGCAGCGAGCCCTTCGGCTTGCCGCAGGGAGGGCTCGTGCGATCCTTGAGCGCGCGCCGGTACTCCCACGCCAAGAAGCCTTCGGCGAGCCCGACGTCGATGTGGTCCCACGGCAGCCGCGCATCGACGGGCCGAGTCGACAAGTAGAGCTCGCGCGTCACTCCTTCGGCGTCGAGCGCCTGGCTCCAGCGTGGCAGCGAGAACTGCTCGTCCCAACCGTCGAAGCGGCCGCCGTCGCGCCACACGCGCTCGATGACGTCGGCGAGGCGCCGATCGCCGCGCGACAAGATGCCCTCGACGTGGCTCAGGCCCGCGTCGTGATACTTCAAGGTCACGCGCTCCTCGTGCGCGATGTCGCGCAGCAGCTTCTGCTTGCGCAAGAGCGAGTCGATCGGATCCATCGCGCACCACTGAAACGGCGTGTGCGGCTTGGGAACGTGCGAGCTGACCGAGACGGTGACGTCGGCGTCCTTGCGGATCTTCTTGCCCAGGCGCTTTAGGCGCCCGCCGGTCTGGGCGATGCCGGCGACGTCTTCGTCGGCCTCGGTGGGCAGCCCGATCATGAAGTAACACTTCATGCGCGACCAACCGCGCGAGAAGATCTTCTCCGCCGAGGACGCGATGTCCGCTTCGGTGACGTTCTTGTTGATGACGTCGCGCATGCGCTGCGTGCCCGCTTCGGGCGCGAACGTCAGGCCGGTGGCGCGCACCGACGACATCTCGTCGAGCAATTCCTCGTTGAGCCCGTAGGCGCGCAGCGACGAGACCGACAGCGTCGTCTGCTCCTTCTTGAGCTCGGTCATCACTTTCTTGACCAGCGGCGTGATGCACGAGACGTCGGCGGTCGAGAGCGCCGTCAGCGAGGTCTCGTCGTAGCCGCCCTTCTTCACGCCGTCGACGACGGACTTGACGATCGAGTCGGGATCGCGCTCGCGCACCGGGCGATAGATCATGCCCGCCTGGCAAAAGCGGCAGCCTTCGGTGCAGCCGCGGGCGATCTCGACCGACACGCGATCGAACACCGCCTCGGCGTAGGGCACCGGCGTGTCCGACGGAAACGGGAAGGCGTCGATGTCGCGCACCCAGACGCGATCGACGGTGCGCGGCACGCGCGGATCGACGACGCCGTCGACGACCTCGAGCTCGGTGCGCGCGTCGATTGCCGTCGTGTACAAGGACGGCACGTAGACGCCGCCGCGCGCGGCCAGGCGGATGAGGCGCTCGCGCCTGGGCACCCCGCTCTTCTTCATGCGCGCCCACGCGAGCAGCAGATCGGGCAGCACCTCCTCCGCCTCGCCGATGAGGAAGGCGTCGAAGAACGGCGCCACCGGCTCGGGATGCGTCGCCACCGGTCCGCCGCCGATGACGAGCGGCGCGTCCTCGCCGCGATCTTTGGCGCGCAGCGCGATGCCGCCGAGATCGAGCAGCGTCAAGACGTTGGTGTAGGTCATCTCGTACTGCAAGGAGACGCCGACGACGTCGAACTCGGCCAGCCGATGCGCGCTCTCGAGCGTGACCAGCGGCAGATTGCGCGCGCGCAGCTCGCGCTCCATGTCGACCCACGGCGTGAACGCGCGCTCGCACAAGATCTTCGGCTGCTTGTTCAGGAGCGAATAGAGGATCTTGGTGCCGAGATGCGACATCCCGATGTCGTAGACGTCGGGGAACGCGAGCGCGACGCGCACGTCGACGGCCGCCCAGTCTTTGGTGACCGACTGGTACTCGCCCCCGAGATAGCGCGCCGGCTTTTCGACCGCGCCGACGAACGCCGCATACGGGTGTTGCATTGAGGGCTCGGGTTACGCTCGAAGCGTTCACTTGTCAAGCTGTGGCCCGACCGCTACCGTTTGCCCATGCGGTTCCACCTATTAATAGCGTGCGCGCTGGCGGCCGGCTGCGGCAAGAGCGGCCCGTCGTTCAAGTCGACCTGCGTGGCCCAGGCGCCTTCGGCCGACGCGCTGGTGCCGGCGCAGCGCAACGGCGACGGCAGCGTCATCCTACCCGACGGCCGCAAGATCTCGCCGGCCGGCTCGCTCTTGACCATCGGCGGCTTCCCGATGCAGATGCGCGTCCTGCCGCAAGAGAACGAGCGCTACGTCGTCGTCACCGACGGCGATTACGGCGACGAGCACCTGCGCATCATCGACACCCAGGCCGCCAGCGACGACGCCGCCGTCGTCTCCAACGTCGACTACATCACCACCGACTCGACGGCCAAGGATCCGGCGCTCTTCTATGGCCTCGCGCTCAGCGCCGACGGCTCGACGCTCTACGTGTCCGACGGCGCCTACGACCCGCTCTACGGCAGCGAGCCCGATCTGACCAAGCACTACAACGTCATCGAGATCTTCAGCCTCGCCGGCTCGCCGCCGCAGCTGACGCGGACGGGTGAGATCGACCTGAAGTTCGTCGGCACCGCGGCGCCGCAAGCGCGCCTGCCGTCGGGGATCGCACTATCGTCCGACGGCAACACCATGTACGTGGCCTGCCAGCTCGACGGGTCGCTGGCGGTCGTCGATCTGACGCCCGGCGCGACGCAGTACACCGAGATCGCGACCACGATGACGCTCGGCACCGGACCGTACGACGTCGCGCTCGACGAGGCGGCGCACACCGCGTACGTGTCGTTGTGGGGCGGCCTGTTCGAGTCGATCGGCAACTTCAAGGACGGCGTCGTGCCCGTCGACATCTCGAACCGCGCGGCGCCGGTGCCGGGGAACATCATCGCGACCGACAAGTCGCCCGAGCAGGCGATCCTGGTCAACGGCAAGGTCTACGTCGCCGACGCCGACGGCGATTCTGTAGCGGCCATCGATCCCGTCATGCAGAAGGCGTCGATCACGCCGACCGCGCTCGACGCCTCGGGCCTGCTCGGCTCGTCGCCGAACGCGCTCGCCGCCGATCTCGCGCACGATCGCCTGTACGTGGCCAACGCCGGCGAAAACGCGGTGCAGGTGTTCACGCTGTCGACGATGACCGTGCTCGGCCGCGTGCCGGCGGCGTGGTATCCGACGGCGGTCGCGGTGCGCTCGGACGGCTCGCTCCTGATCGCGTCGGCCAAGGGGCTCGGCGCGGGGCCGACCAACAAGGCGCCGGGCAAGGACGACTACATGCAGGGCACGCTGCAGATGGTGCCGATGCCGTCGGCGCAGGACTTGACGATGGGCGACGCGACCGCGCTGGCGAACCTCGAGCGGCCGAAGAGCTACGAGGTGCAACTGCAGTGCACCGGCGCGACGCAGAGCTTCCCGCTGCCGACGGCAAAGGGCGGCAAGACGCCCATCGAGCACGTCTTCTTCATCGTGCGCGAGAACAAGACCTACGACGCCGTGCTCGGCGATCTGCCGAGCGGCAACGGCGATCCGGCGCTGGCGATCTTCGGCGGCGACAACACGCCCAACCTGCACGCGCTGGCGACCAAGTTCGCCAACCTCGACAACTTCTATTCGCTCGCCGAGCAGTCGCTGCAAGGGCACGAGTGGACGACGGCGAACATGGCCAACGACTACGTCGAGAAGGGCTGGCTGACCACGTGGGGGCGCGCGACGCGGCCGCTGGGCGCGTTCTCCGCGTCGGACTCGCTCGAGCACCTCGGCATGCCGGCGACGCGCACGGCGTGGGAGCACCTCGACAAGGCGGGCATCGCCTATCACAACTACGGCGAGATCACGAACACGTCCGGCGCCATTCACGTCTACGACGTCGGCTATCCGGGCGTCTTCTTCAACACCGGCATTCCCGACGTCGACAAGATCCAGTACGTCATCGACAACCTCAACGACAAGACCTTCGCGCTCGAGCCCTTCTCGTACATCTCGCTGCCGAACGATCACACCGTCG
>DASXOU010000712.1:0-6945 GCA_036494045.1 Polyangia bacterium
GTCGTCGACAAATCGGGCGACAAGAAGCCGCTCATGGTGCCCGACAGCGGCGTCGTCAAGGTCGAGGGCAAGCTCGATCTCGACGCTTGCGCCGCCGGCATCCTCATCTTCGACTTCGATCCGCACATCATCGTGCAACAGGTCAAGGACGGGCCGATCTTCGAGCTCACCTGCAACGCGAAGATCAAGACCGACGACACCAAGGGCGCGTGCGGCAACACGGCGGGCCCCGACATGGCGGGCGGCGGCGGCATGGATCCGTGCAGCAACGTCGTGTGCATGATGAACCAGGTGTGCGTCGTGCAGAACGGCGCGCCGGTCTGCGTTGCCACGTGCAACAACGTCGTCTGCCCCGCGCCGGAAGTCTGCGTCGTCGACAACGGCACGCCGACCTGCGAGACGCCGGGCGGTGGCCCTGCCGACATGGGCCATGGCGGCGGCGGTGGAAACGGCGGCGGCGGCGGCGGCGGTCCTGCCGACATGGCCGGCGGCTGCCACCACTAGCGATTCACCAACGCGTCGCGGCTACTCGACGGTAGCCGCGGCGCTTCCCGCCTCGCGAATCCGATAACCCACGCCACGCACCGTCTCGATGATGTCGCCCGCCGGGCCGAGCTTGTCGCGCAGCCGCTTGACGTGCGTGTCGACAGTGCGCGTCTCCAGCTCGGGCGACGCGTTCCACACGTCGGCGAGCAGCTCGTCGCGCGTACGCACGCGTCCGCGCCCGGAAATCAGATACGCCAGGAGGCGGAACTCCTGCAGCGTCAGCGGCAGCTCGGCGCCGTCGACGAAGCAGAGGTGCGCGTCGAGGTCGAGCGCGATGTCGCCGGCGACCAGGCGCTGGCGCGACTCGGCCTGCGGCTCCTTGCGCCGCCGCGCCACCGACTCGACGCGCAGCACCAGCTCGCGCACGTTGAACGGCTTGGCGAGATAGTCGTCGGCGCCGAGCTCGAGGCCCTGCACGCGATCGCCCTCGGCGCCGCGCGCGGTGAGCATCAGGATCGGCAGCTCGCGCGTCGCCGGATCGGCGCGCAGAAGCCGGCAGACGTCCATGCCCGAGACGTCGGGCAGGTTCAGGTCGAGGACGATCACGCGCGGATGCAGCGAGCGCGCGCGCGCGAGCGCCTCGGCGCCGGTCGACGCCTGCGCGGTGGTGAAGCCGGCCTGGCGCAGGTTGAAGTCGACGAGCGTGCGGAGATCGCGCTCGTCGTCGACGATGAGGACGGGTCCGCGGTCTAAGCTCATGCTGCAGATTTTAGGGTACTGGCGTCGGCGGCGTGTGAACTGTTGGCAAAATCGCGTACCGGCACGAGGCGCGTTCCCGGCAGCACGCGCAGCGGATTGCCGCGCCAGTCGATCTCGCGCCGCCACAGGCCCACCGCCCACGCGCAGGCCAGCAGCGCGTCCTTGGCCGGCGACGCCACCAGCACCGCCACCGGCGGACGTCCGCCGCGCAGCATCGCCAGCGCCGCGCCGTCGTACACGAGCTTGAGCGTCGCCGCGACGCCGACGCCGCCGAGCGTGAGCAGCGACGGATGCACGAGCCAGCCCGCGGCCGCGACCATCGTCGGGTTGAGCAGCGCCTGCGCCGCGTAGACCGGCCCGCCGATGCACTGCCGGTGCATCACGCTCCAGCGACGATAACGGCGATAGAAGTCGCGCGCGTCGCGCCGCTCGGACACGTTGCGCACCGGCGCCTTGCCGACGACGACGCGCTTTTTCAGCTTCAGCGCGATGTCCTTTCCGAGGAGATAATCCTCGGCGAGCACGTCGGCGAACGCTTCGAAGCCGCCGAGCGCGGCCAGATCCGCCTTGCGCAGCGCCATCGATTTTCCGACGACGATGTCCTTTCCGACGATGCGCTTGACGCCGATCATGCCGGCGCCGACCGAGGCGCACAGGTGCAGGTTGTCCATGAGCGAGCCGAAGCGGACTTCGCCGATGCCGGCGATCGGATGGGTCACGAGGCCGACCTTCGGATCCTCCATGTACGCGGCGATCTCGTCGAGGTAGCCGGGCGCCACGCGCACGTTGGAGTCGGAGACGACGACGATCTCGTAGCGCGCCGCGCGCGCCAGCGTCGCCAGCTGGTTGACCTTCGGGTTGAGCCCGGGCGTGCCGCGCTGCAGGACCACGCGCACGCGCCGCGGGAAACGGCGCGCGAAGGCGACCGCGACCGGATAGGCGGCGTCGTCGCGATCGCGCACGCCGAGGAGGAGCTCGTAGGGCGCGTAATCGAGCGCGACGAAGCACTCGAGATTGGCGACCAGATCGTCGTCGAGCCCGCACAGCGGCTTCAGGATCGAGATGCCGCGACGGAGCTGCGGCACGTGCGCCGGCGCGCGGCGATGCACGGCGACGGCGAACAGCTGCAGCGCGTACAGCGTGAGGCCAAAAGCGCAGCCGACGAACAGAAGCTGCGAGAGATGAATCATGCGTCCTCCGTACCGGTCAGTTGCAAGCGACGTTCGGCGACGGCGGCGACGCGCGGCGCGTGCTCGCGCGACACCAGCCAGCCGGGCTGGCCGCACAGCTTGCCGCCCGCGTGCGCGAACACGCGGAAGCGCCCGAGCGACGGCGTGCAGCCGGCGTTGTACAGCCCGAGCGGCCGCGCGTCGGCGGCGAAGAGCGTGCGCGCCTGCGGCACGTGGCGATGGCCGTGCAGCACCAGGTCGCAACGGCCGCGCAGCCGGGTGAGCAAGAGCTTTCCCAGCCGCAGCTCGGTCGCGTAGGGCAGCCCGATGCGCGTCGCCAGAAGCTCGGGGAAGGTCTCCTCCGGCAGCGGCAGCGGATGATGATGCAGCGTCACCACCACGAGGTGATTCGCCGGCGCCGCCGCCACCGCCGACTCGACGTCGGCGAGGATGGCGTCGCACAGGTTGCCGTGCCCGGCGAGCAGGAAGCGATTGTGCTGCCCGGTCGAATCGACGCGGACGATGTACACGCCCGCGCGCGTCTCGGCTTGCACGCGCGCGCCCTTGCGCAGCCGCGCGCCCAGATCGTCGCCGAGCCGATCGTGGTTGCCCGGGATGACCGTCAGCCGCCCGCGAGCCGCGAGGCGCGCGAACAGCGACTCGAAGCGCGCGTACTCGGCGAGCCGCCCGCGCTCGGTCAGGTCGCCCGAGACGATCACGTGGTCGATGCCGGCGCCGAGGAGGGCCTCGACCGCGCGCTCGACCTCGACGTCCTGCGACGGCGAACGGCCGAGGTGAAGGTCCGAGAGGTGTGCCAGCGTTCGAATCATCTGCCGGTAAACCTAGCGAACGAATGCAACAATCCCGTTCGCGCCCGGCGACGGTCGCGCCAACACTCTGGAAAATGCTAGTGGCTAAAGGCTAATGGCTAACGGCAGTTACGACGCGTCGCTGCGCATGCGGTAGCCGATCGAGCGCACCGTCTCGATGAGCTCGCCGGCGTCGCCGAGCTTGGCGCGCAGCCGCTTGACGTGCGTCTCGATGGTGCGCGTCGCCGAATCGACCGGGTAGCTCCATACGTGACGCAGGAGCTGCTCGCGCGTGCGCACCCTGCCCTGCCCCTTCATGAGGTACACGAGCAGGCGGAACTCGAGCAGCGCGAGCGAGACCTCGCGGCCGCCGACGCGGATGAGGCATGCGTCGAGATCGACCTCGATCGGCCCGCAGCCGAGCATGCGCGTCGACGGCTCGGACGGCTGCCCGATCGGCGACGACAAGCGCCGGCGCACCACGTTGAGCCGCAGCACCAGCTCGCGCACCGAGAACGGCTTCGGCACGTAGTCCTCGGCGCCGAGCTCGAAGCCGGCGATGCGATCGGCCTCGCCGCCGCGCGCGGTCAGCATGATGATCGGGATTTCCCGCGTCTCCGGATCGGCCTTGAGCCGGCGCGCCACTTCGGTGCCCGAGACATCGGGCAGGTTCAGGTCGAGCAGGATCATCTGCGGCGCGTGGCGCGCCACCTGCTGCAGCGCCTCTTCGCCGGTGGCGGCTTGCAGCGTGCGAAACCCTGCCTGCTTCAAGTTGAAGTCGAGCAGGTGGCGTAAGTCCTTCTCGTCGTCGACGATGAGCACCGTGGGCGCCGCGCCCGTCGAGCCGAACGTGTTCATTTCTTGTGTCTCCGCCTGCATGTCGATCATCCTCGCGGCCGGGGCCAGTGATGGCGGACGTCGCGTCCGCGGACGAAGTAGATGACCATCTCGGCGATGTTCGTCGAGTGGTCGCCGATGCGCTCGAGGTAGCGTGACACCGACGACAGCGCCAGCGCGCGCGCCACCGCGTTGACGTCGTTGGCTTCGCCTCCGGAGATCACGTCGGCGATGACGTGCATGTTGAGGGCGTCGATGTCGCGATCGCCGTCGATCACTTTCTCGGCGCGCTCCGCATCGGCGTGCACGAACGCGTCGAGCGCCATCTGCAACGCGCCGAGCACGCGCGTGGCCAGAAGCTCGATGCGATCCTGCATCGGCGACGGGGGGAAGCGCGCCAGATCGCGCACGCGCTTGGCGATATTGACGGCCAGATCGCCGATGCGCTCGAGGTCGGTCCCGACCTTTACCGCGAGCATGACGAAGCGCAGATCCGACGCCACCGGCTGACGGCGCGCCAGGATCAGGAACGCGAGCTCGTCGATGCCGATCTCGGCCTGATCGATCGCTTCGTCGTCGTTGACGACCTGCTCCGCGAGCGCCTCGTCGCGCTTGATGAGCGCCTGCACGGCGCGACCGATCTGCTCCTCGGCGCGGCCGCCCATGGCGAGCAGCTTGTCGCGCAAATTACGCAGCTCACGGTCGAACTCGCGGCTCGTATGTCCCTTGTCCACCACCACTCCTACCCGAACTTCCCGGTGACGTAGTCTTCGGTCTCGCGCTTGCCCGGCCGCGTGAACACCTGTTGGGTCGCGCCGTGCTCGACGAGCTCACCGAGATAGAAGAACGCGGTGAAGTCGCTGACGCGGATCGCCTGCTGCATGTTATGCGTCACGATGACGATGGTGTAGACCTCTTTGAGCTCGTCGATGAGCTCCTCGATCTTCGCCGTCGCGATCGGATCGAGCGCCGAGGCCGGCTCGTCCATGAGCAGCACCTCCGGCTCGACGGCGAGCGCGCGCGCGATGCAGAGGCGCTGCTGTTGGCCGCCCGAGAGGCCGACGGCGCTGTCGTCGAGGCGATCCTTCACTTCGTCCCACAGCGCGGTCTGGCGCAGCGTGCGCTCCATGATCGCTTCGTAGTCGGCGCGCACGCGGTTGAGGCGCAGGCCGGCGACCACGTTGTCGCGCACCGACATCGTGGGAAAGACGTTGGGGCGCTGAAAGACCATGCCGACGCGGCGGCGCAGGTAGACCGGATCGACGCCGTACACGTCCTCGCCGTCGACGAGCACCTTGCCCTCGGAGCGCGCGCCCGGCGTGAGCTCGTGCATGCGGTTCAAGCAACGCACGAAGGTCGACTTGCCGCAGCCCGACGGGCCGATGATGGCGAGCACCGAGCGCGGCACGACGGACAGTGAGATGTCCTTGACCGCGCGCGTGTCGCCGAACCAGGCGTTGAGGTGCTGCACTTCGAGCTTGGGACGATCGCTGGCTTCGACTCTGGGCAATTCTGCGTTCATCTTTGCTGTCCGCCTTCGCTCACGCGTTCACTCGTCGGCGCGTGGTCAGCTTGGCGAGCAAGCTGAGGGTTCCGATCACGATCAAGAGGCACAGCGCCGCGCCCCACGCCTTGTTGTGCCAGTCTTCGTACGGGCTGATCGCGTAGTTGAAGATCTGCACCGTCAACGACGCCGTCGGCTGCAGCGGGTGCACGTTCCAATATTGGTTGTTGAGCGCCGTGAACAAGAGCGGCGCGGTCTCGCCGGCGGC
Organism: Polyangia bacterium; assembly: GCA_036494045.1. Classification (GTDB taxonomy): domain Bacteria; phylum Myxococcota_A; class Polyangia; order Palsa-1104; family Palsa-1104; genus JAQBQH01. The sequence continues at coordinate 5,833 of DASXOU010000712.1, forward strand.
GCGCGCGATGGCGAGGAGCGCCGCGTTGACCAGGCCGCCGAGCGCCGTGCGCAGGACCACCGATAGGCTGGTGCGCCACGCCGGCACGCCGAGCGCCAGCGACGCTTCGCGCAAGCTGCGCGGCACCAGCCGAATCATCTCCTCGGTGGCGCGCGCCAAGGTCGGGATCATGAGGATGGCGAGCGCGACCGCGCCGGCCAGCGCCGAGAAATGATGCATTGGCAACACGATCAGGCCGTAGGCGACGACGCCGATGACGATCGACGGCACGCCGGCGAGCACTTCGGCGCAAAAGCGCACCGCGTGGCCGAGCGGACCATCGCCGCGCTCGGCCAGGAAGATGCCGGCGCCGACGCCGAGCGGCAGCCCGAAGACCGAGGCCAGCGCCACCATGTAGAGCGTGCCGACGATGCCGTTGCCGACGCCGCCGCCGACCTCGCCGACGGGCAGTGGCAGCTTGGTGAAGAACGCGAGCGACAACGAGTGCGCGCCATTGGCGACGACGAGCCACAAGACGCTGGCCAAGGGCACCAGCGCGACGACGACCGCGAACGCGCACAGGCCCGTCATCACGTAGTTGACGGCCTGCCGCGCGCGGTGGCTGCCGACGCGACGCGGGATTGCGAAGGTTTGGGCCACGGGCATTGCCATGTCGCTCATCGTTGCTCCGCGCTCATGCCGCCACCGCCTGCTTCGCCGACAAGCGCACCAAGAGGCGCGCCGACGCCGACAAGACCAACGTGACGCCGAAGAGCACGAGCGCCAGGCCGGCGAGCGCGCCGGTGTGCACCGCGCCCGAGGCCTCGGCAAACTCGTTGGCGATGACCGACGGCAGCGAATAGCCGGCCGAGAACAGCGAGCCGTGAATCTCGGGCTGATTGCCGATCAGCATGGTGACCGCCATCGTCTCGCCGAGCGCGCGCCCGAGGCCGAGGATGACCGCGCCGAGGATGCCGCGCCGCGCATACGGCAACACGACCGCGCGGATCGCTTCCCAGCGGGTGGCGCCGAGCGCGAGCGCGCCTTCGCGCAGCGCCGCCGGCATCGTGCGCAAGACCTCGATCGTGACCGATGCGATCGTCGGCAGGATCATGATCGCGAGCACGATGCCCG
>DASXOU010000713.1:0-5304 GCA_036494045.1 Polyangia bacterium
GTCAGACGTGGCCGAGGAGCGTGAAGATGGCGCGCTTGGGCGCGAGCGGGAAATCGGCGGAGCGGCTGAGCGTGCAGCGATCGCACACGAGCGCGAGATCCTGCGCGTAGACGTCGGGAACCAGAGTCGGGGGCTCGGGCAACGGCGCGGAAAGAATCTCGGCCAGTGCGCACGCGTCGCGCCAGTGCTTCCCGTCGACGGGACGCGCGAACAGCGCGAGCTTGTGCGCCAGAAGATCTGCGGCGGTGACGATCCGCCAGGGCTGGGCAGCAAGCTCGCACCAGTCGGCGCGCGCGACGGCATTGGCGAGATCGGGAAAGACGTCGACGCGCAGACGCGTCTCGGGATCGACCAGCTGCACGATCGACTTCTTCACGCCCGGCTGCGCGACGTGGTAATGCGAGACGAGAAAATCGCGCGTCACCGACGATCGCACCGCGTCCATGCGTCGCGCCACGAAGTCGACGTCGGCGAGCCACGCGCGCGATCCGGCGACGTGCAGCGTCATCGCCACGCCGCCGGTCAGCGCCAGCGCGTCGGCGTCGACATGTGGCCGCAGCCGCGCGAGGCACGCTTCGAGACGCGTGTCGCTCATGGACCGATTCTAGTGCGGCGCGCGCTCCTGCGCGTTACGCACCAGGCGCGTTACGGTGTTGCGCGGCAAGAAGCGCACCGTCGTGGCGAGCATCTTGTTGCTGAAGCCGGGAATCACGACCGTCTTGCCCTTCATGAGCCCCGCGTACGCCGCCTTCGCCACCGTCTCCGAGGTCATGATCGTCTTGCCGCGCACCAGCTTCGACTCCTCCATCGCCGCGCGCGCCTGAAAACCGGTCTTGGTCGGCCCCGGGCACAGCGCCGTCACGGTCACGCCGGTGCCGCCGAGCTCGTTGGCCAGCGCCTCGGAGAACGACAGCACGTACGCCTTGGTCGCGTAATAGACGGCCATGAGCGGTCCCGGCTGAAACGCCGCCGTCGACGCCACGTTGAGGACGCGCCCCGACTTCTTGGCCACCATCTTGCGCACGAGGAGCTTGGTCAAATGGGTCAGCGCGACCACGTTGACCTGAATCATCGCCAGCTCGTCGGCGAGATCGATCTCGGCGAACGCGCCGTAGAGCGCGTAGCCGGCGTTGTTCACCAGCACGTCGACGTCGATGCCGCGCGCCTCCAGCGCCCCGACTAGCGCCGCTGCCGCGTCGGGCTTGGCCAGATCGGCGGTCACCACGTGCGCGCGCACCTTGTGCTCGGCCTCGATGGCCGCCGCCACCTCCTTCAGCTTGCCCTCGGAGCGCGCCACCAGCGCCACGTCGTAGCCTTCGGCCGCGAAGCGCCGAGCCAGGTCGAGCCCGATGCCGCTCGACGCCCCGGTCACCAGTGCCGTCTTACGTCCTTCCATGGAAGCCTCCTCGCATGAGCCCTTCGAAATAGGTGGTCAGCGCGACGCGCAGCTCGCGCCGAAAATCGATCTGTAACCAGGCCAGCGACGGCGCCGCCAGCACCTCGCGCACCAGCGGCGCCGAATCGGCCATCTGCTGCAGCCCGACCAGCAGCGCATTGGCGTGCAACAAAGAGCGCGCGCCCTCGCCGTCGTCGAGGCCGACCAGCCGATCGATGCGCGCGCCCGTCGCCGCCGCGCGCAGCGCCAGCCCCTGCTTGAAGCGCTCGATCGACGCGCGCGACACGTTGTGCTCGAGCACCGTCTGCAACACGGCCAACAGGCGCCCGAGCGGCTCGTAGGACGCGAGCGAATCGCAGATCACCGTCGCCAGCCTACCCGCGCTCGGCGCCGGGCGCGTCTCGTCGAGCCGGCCATCGAGCTCGTCGAGCCACTGCCACAGGAGCTCCTCGCACAGCGATAGGAGCAGCTCCTCCTTGGTCGGCCAATAGAGGTAGAGCGTGCCCTTGACCAGGCCCGCCTTGGCCGCGACGTCGGCCATGGCGAAGCCGGCCCAGCCGCGCTCGGCGTACAGCGCGCGCGCGCCGGCGAGGATGGCGCGGCGGCGCAGCTCCTTGTCTTCCGGTTTTCGGGCTCGTTCGCGCAGTGTCATGTTTGCTGACTCTTGGTCAGTAATTTACTGACCCTTGGTCAGTTGTCAAGGGGTCTAGAATGAGGAACGTGGCGGCCGCACAAGACGAGGAGATCACGCTCGATCCCGAGGTCGACGGCGTCACGGTGACCTTGCAGGAGCTCGCGACGGCGCCGCCGCCCAGCGCGACGCTGACGCCGGCGCCCGGTTACGCTGCCGACGAGTGGGCCGCCGCCCTCGCCGACGGCCGCGTGCTCGCGTTTCTGCGCGAGCCGGCAGCCCGCTGCCACTTCGATCGGCTGCTGCTCCTCGACGGCGAGCGACGCTTCGAGCAGCCGCTGCCGCCGTGGATCTACTACGGCGACTTTCTCGTCGAGGGCCCGCCCGGCCTCCTCCTCGGCGGCCGCTGCAGCGCCTGGCGCCTCGGCCGCGACGGCACGCTGACGACGCTCTTCGACGAGCCCGACGGCCAGGGCGTGCACGTCGCCTGGCGCGGCGACACCGCCGTCGCCGCCGGCTCCGCCGCCATCGTGCTCGAGGGACCGGACGGCCGCGTCACCCTGCCCTGCCGCCACGCCGTCGGCGCCTGCGTGGTCGCGCCCGGCATCGTCGTCGTCAGCGACGACGGCGGCTCGCAATGGATCGAGGGCAGCCGCGTGGTCGCGCGCGACTGGCGCACCTATCGCGAGGCGCGCGGCGAGGTGATCATCGCCTCGGCGGGCGAAGCCTTCCGCGTGCGGCTCAGCCGGAGCGAAGCGCGCTCAGGATGAACTCGGCGACGCGCGCGTGCGCTTCGGGCCACGCCTTTTTGTCGAAGGAGTGACCGCCGGGCAGCGTCACGATCTGCGCCGACGGCGGAAAATGCGGGCGCAGCTCCTCGGGCGTGCCGAACTCGTCGCGCTGGCCTTGCAGGATCAAGGTCGGCAGGCTCAGGCGCGAAAGATGCGCGTTGCGCAGCTTGTGCGGCTGCTTCGGCGGATGCAGCGGATAGCCCAGGCAAACCAGGCCAGCGGCGCCGTCGCCGGCGGCGGCCAGGTGCGAAGCGATGCGCCCGCCCATCGACTTGCCGCCGATGAACGGCACCCGCCCGCTCCACTCGTCGCGCCCGAGCGCCAGCGCCGCGCGCCAGCACGCCTCGAGGGTGTCGTTGCGATCGAGCACGCGCCGTCCAGCGGCGACGTACAAGAAGTCGAAGGTGACGACGTCGATGCCGCGCGCGGCCAGCGCCTCGGCGAACGCGACCATGAACGGGTGCGTCTGCCCGGCGCCGGCGCCATGTGCGAGCACGAGCGTGCGGTCGCGCGGCGACGGCGCGCGATAGATCCGCGCTGTCGTGGCCGCGTCGCCGACGGAAAACGAGCGCTCGATTGCCACGCGCGCCTCGTCGTGCGCGCGCTAATCGACGCCGAGGAGCTCGACGTCGAAGCGCAGCTCGGCGTTGGGCGGAATCACGCCGCCGGCGCCGCGCGCGCCGTAGCCGAGCTCGGCCGGGATGATGAGCGTGCGCCGCCCGCCGACCTTCATCGACATCACGCCCTCGTCCCAGCCGGCGATGACCTGCCCCACGCCGATGACGAACTTGAACGGCTGCCCGCGATCGCGCGAGCTGTCGAACTTCTTGCCGTCGGTGAGCGTGCCGGTGTAGTGCACGGTCACTTTTTTGCCCTTTTGCGGCGAGGCGCCGTCGCCCACTTTGTCGTCGACGTACTTGAGCCCCGTTGGAGTGGTCACCGTCTCGTTGGCCATGCGCGCACTCTACTACGCGGACGTGTTATCGTCGACGCATGACGCGTCTCTTTTGCCTCGTCGTCGTGGTGGCCGCGGGCTGTGGCGGCTCGTCCTCGTCTTCGCACGATCTCGGCGCGCAGGACCTGTCGGTGGGTGAGCCGAGCGACTTCGCGTTCGGCGGCTGCGCGGCGCTGTCGACCTACTGCACCTCCACGTCGAATTGTCCGGCGACCGCCAGCGCCGCCGAGGGCGGCTATTGCGCGCCCGACGGCGGCGTCAGCACGCAGCCCGGCATCAGCGTCAGGAGCGCCGACTGCCCCAGCTACGAGCGCGTCTCCATCGCCTTCGCCATGACCAACAACAGCTACGACTACTACTTCGACGCCTCCAGCGGCGCGCTCGTCGCCGTCGTCACCACCGGCTATCAGGGCATCCCGACCTGCCTCGCCGGCCCGTCGAACTTCACGCTGCCCACCTGCTCCGCGCTCGTCACCGTCTGCGACTAATTCCCTCGCGACTCGGTCGGCAGCGCCACCACGTCGAGCCGTTCGGTGCGGCGCAGGGCCGCCAGCGGCAGCGGCTTGCCCACCGGCCACTGCGTGAGCGTGCGATGCACGTCGTCGACCGACTGCACCGGCCGCCCGTCGAGCGCGAGCACGATGTCGCCGTCGCGCACGCCCGCCGCCGCCGCCGGCCCCGACGGCTCGACGCTCATGACCTCGACGCCCGATTCCTGCAGGAGATCGAGGTGGCGCCGGACGCGCGGATCGATGCGCCGGTTCTGCGCCACGATCCCGAGCCAGCTGCGCTTGACGCGCCCCTGGGTCATGAGCTGCCCGACCACCCACTTCGCCGTGTCGATGGGGACGGCGAAGCTGATGCCCTGCGCACCGAAGATCATCGCCGTGTTGACGCCGATGACGCGCGCGCGCGAGTCGACCAGCGGCCCGCCCGAGTTGCCGGGGTTGAGCGCGACGTCCGACTGGATGATGTTCTCCATGAGGCGCCCGTCTTGCGCGCGCATGTTGCGCCCGAGCGCCGAGACCACGCCCGCCGACACCGTCGACGAGAAGCCGAGCGGATTGCCGATGGCGACGCACAATTGGCCGACGCGAAGCTTGGCCGATTCGCCGAACTCGGCGCGCGGCAGCCCGCGCCCTTCGATGCGGATGACGGCGGTGTCGGTGGCCGGATCGACGCCGCACACTTGCGCCGGATGCGTCGAGCCGTCGGTGAGCGCAACCTCGAGGCGCGCGCCGCCGCGCACCACGTGGGCGTTGGTCAGGATGTAGCCGTCGGGCGTGAACAGGACGCCGGAGCCGGCGCCGCCGCCGCGTCGTCCCCAGCCCGGACCGCGCGATTCGGGGCCGCGGACGGAGATGCTGACGACGGCGGGACCGACGGCGTCGACGACCGAAGTGACTGCCGACGAGTAGGCGTCGAGCAGCTCGCCGTCGGAGACGGCGGTCGATAGGGCCATGGGGCCTCCTCGGTTGTAGCGGTCGCGCGCGCCACCGCCGCGCCAGGTCCGGCGATCGCGGCGGCGCGC
>DASXOU010000714.1:0-4018 GCA_036494045.1 Polyangia bacterium
CTCGACGACGTCGATTGGCTTCCCGTCCGTGGCCTCGACGAGCGTCGCCGCTTCTGCGTCAGCCCGCGCGATGTCGTTTTCGATCGAGCGGCCGATCATGCGGAAGGCTTCGCCGACCATCGCCGCCAACTCGGTCGAACCAAGCGCGGTCGTGGCCATCGCCGTCCAATCGCATTTGAGACAAGCGGCGCTGACGACGCGACGCCAATCGAGCGATGCGCTCGCCGACGCTGACGGCGCCGCGCTCTTGCCGGTACTCATGATGGCTCCTTAGTGATGATGAAAACGACGAGCTACGAGACGAGCGGACGCGATTCGCGATACGCGAAGCCCGCCTCTGCGGGATCGAAGAAAACTTCGCCGCCGGGGATCGTTTCCTTCACGGCGAAGTGAACGAACCCAGCTCTAGCGACGAGCGCGATGGGCTGGCCCTTGCGAACGCGATCACCCGTTCGCACGAGCGGTGTCCCAAGATCGGCGTAGACGATCGTGTCTACTCGACGGCGCGACGGATCCCAGGCGGCGGGTACGTCGAGTCGCAGCTTGCGCACGATCCTGCCGAGACCGGGATTGGCAGCGACGATGATTCCGTCGCCTACTGCGAGCACATTCGATCCTACAGGCGTGGCGAGATCAATTCCCTGGTGCGTGTGCGCGGGTGGTCCCGCGCGTGGTACGCCGAATTGGCCGTGAGCCGTTATCGTCGGCGTGCCACTGACCTCGACCGGCGAGCCGAGAATGCTCGCGGCGCCTGCGTCATTGCGCCTTCGCCCAAGCACCCAAACAGCACCGACGGAGCCGATCGCAAGAGCGATCAGCGCGTCGCGCTTCATCGGCGTGGCCGTCGAGAAGCGGCGTGCTCCAAGCTTGCATCCAACGCGCGGCGTATTCGACCATCGGCGCTGCGCATGCGCTCGCGTTGACGTTCCCGCAGATAGTCGAACACCTTCCAGCCCGCCCACAGGCCGCCGCCGACGAGCAGCGTCTTCTCGACGATCGATGCTTCATCCGCAGCGCGGTCAGCGGCGTCCTTCAGCCGATTCCACATTTCGCGAGACTCGTCCGCGACTTCCCCGTAGTACGTCGTCGGTGGCGTGGCAGTCGCTCTTTCTCCTGCGTACAGATTCGTACGCTCGCGATTCTGCGGTGCGCCCGGAAGATTCTCCTCGACCCGATCTGCGAGCAGCTCGGCATCGCGCGCAACTTGTCCGCGTTCGTCGTCGCGCGTGGCGCGCAACCAACGCGCTTGGATGCGTGACAGCTCGGCGCGCGGTACGTCCGTCTTGACCTTGCCCGCGTACCATTCGACCACGCCAGTGACCGGATCGATCACATAGGCGAAGCCGCGATTCTCGACGGCGCTGATGGCTCTGTGCACGTACGCCGTCGCCGCCTGATACCGCTCTTCGACGGTCGGCATGGTTCACCCCCATTGCGTGCGTTGTGGGAAAGGCTCCGTCGCCGGCCCGCCAAACTGCACGGGCCGGCGACGAATAGCCAGAGGGACTACGAAGCTGCCGAAAGCGGATCGAGCGCCCGATAGAACTTGGCGTAGACCGCCACGCACAAGTGATTGGCAGGCAGCTGCACGAACGAAGCCGCACGCCACGGGATCACGACCATGAGCGCGCTTCCGGGCACCAGTCCCGTCCCCGCGCCGTTGGCCACGTCGCCCTGGATCTCGGCAGCGCCGATCGTGACGACGAGATCGAGATCGCTGTCCTTGCCGTGCTCGTCGAGCTCGATCGGTCCGTGCGAAAACTCGACCGAGTCGCAGCCGTCGGGGACCACGAACGCGAGCGGCGCGGAGGTCTTGGTGACCATCCGAGCGTTCAGCGTCTCGTCGATCATCTCCTCAATCAACGAATCCTGCGCCGGCGAGTGCTGTGCACGAAAGCGCGGGTTGGGGCTGACGTCCGACAGCGTAATCGGACCTTGGTACGGATCGTCGTCCGACGACGCGACCGCCACGGAGGCCGTCGGCGGCACGGTCCCCGCTACCAGGGCCGGTTGCGCCAAAGCGGTGGCGGCGATAGGAGTCAGCGACGGAGTGCTCGCGACGGGCGCGATGGGCGCGACCGCGGGCGGCGCGTCCTTCGAGACTGACGGAGCCGCAGCGCTCGGCACGTTGATCACGACCGTGACCGGAGACGGAGCCGGCACATTCGACGCAGCGGGCGCGCTCGACGAAGCCGGTGCGCTCGAAGTGTCGCCAGTGCTCGGAGCGGCCGACGCGCTCGGAGCGGCCGACGCGCTCGGAGCGGCCGGCGCACTCGGAGCGGCCGGCGTGCTCGGAGCGGCCGACGCGCTCGGAGCGGCCGGCGCACTCGGAGCGGCCGGCGTGCTCGCGGCGAGCGTCGCACAAGCTGCCGCGAGAGCCGCCGCGGCGCCAGCTGCGCCACCACCTCCGATGGGAGCGCCCGCGACAACCGTTCCGCACGACGGCAGCGGATACGGCAGCTGCGACGGCGAAAACAGCTGGTTGAAGATCCCGTCCGCCTCCGGCGGCTGATATGGAGCATCACCGCAGGGTCGCTGCGGACCATTGCCCGTCGGCACCGTCGGATACTCCAGATCCGAAGTACCAAAGAAATCGAAGAAACCCATGTTCTCTCCTCATGCGCGCCCACGCCGCCCGAACAATTGAGGGCGGTCGTGAGCATCGCGATTGGGGTGGGGAAGGGAGCGAAGCCGAAACGGCTACGCTCGAACTCGACGCGCGCGGCGCCGCTGGCCGCACGTCGTCTGGACGATCACGGGACGGCAGCCGCGCATCGGCTTAGCCGACCTTGCGCGCCGGCAGCGCCGCCAAGATCGCGTTGGTGTCGCTGTAGCCGAGCAGCGCCTTGCCGACGGTGTCCCAGATCTGCATGCGCCGCTGAAAGCGCTGCTGGTTCTGGTTGTAGATCATGAGCCACTGCTTCTGGATCGGCTCCGGAAGCCCGTCGGGGATCGATGGCGGCACCGGCTCGTCCGCCATCATGGAACCGAGAAGCACGACCGCGCCGGCGAGCGGGGCGATCGGATGCTTCATCAAATACTCGAGCACGTTGGTGTGCTCCTTGTCCTTCGACGCGCACTTGTCCACGGACTTCTCCTTCTCCGGCTGCGCCGGCTTTGCGGGTTGGGGCTGGGGCGTGGGCGCGGGACGCGCCGGCTGCGGACGCGGGGTCATCGCCGTCGGCGAACTGCGCCCGCGATCGGGCTCCATCCACGCGCGCTTGCCCCAGTCATAGATCCAGCCATCCATCTGCGTTCCCGATCGTCCGGTGAGATGGTGGCCCGACGGCACGTTGTACTTCTTGTTGTTGAGCCTCCACTCCTTGCCGTTCCAGAAAGCCTTGGGCTCGTTCGTGTCCTGAACGCTGCCCGACGGCGGGTAATAATTGAAATGAGGGGTCGCCATTTTCTCCTCCAGTGAGATCGACGGGCACACGTGTCCCGTCAGATGCGCCGCCGCTGAATGCGACAAGCGCGTGCGCGAGCTGTTACCGCGGCTCGCCGTTCATCGCCGCGCCGTCACCGACGGCGCCGCGCACTTCACGCAGCGGCCGATTCGCCGTCGGCGTCGCGCTCGTCGTACGAAGCATCGCGCTCGCCCTCGGCGTCGCGCTCGCCGTCTGAATCGCGCTCGCCGTCCGAATCGCGTTCGTCGTACGAGGCATCGCGCTCGTAGCTGTCGGCGTCGCGCAGGTCGTCCCCGTAGGCGTTGCGTTCGTACTCGTCGGTCGCGGCGTCACGCATGTCGTCGCCGTAGGCGTTGCGAGTGTAGTCGTCCGCCTCCGAGTCGCGGATGTCCTCGCCGTAGGCGTTACGCGTGTAGTCGTCGACGTCCGCGCCGCGCGTCGACTGCAGCGGTGACGTGTACGGCGGCGTCGATGCACCCGGCCTCGACGGCAGAGCCGCCGGTGACGACGACGCGGCCGGCAGCCCCGGACCGTTCGGACCCTCAGCAATGACGCTACGGATCTCGTCGCGCAACGCCGTCAGAAGATCGCAGGTCTGCTGCTTCTGCGTC
>DASXOU010000715.1:0-3491 GCA_036494045.1 Polyangia bacterium
GGGCGTTTCGCCGATACGCGCGAGCATGGCGTCGAGCCGCTCGAGCCGCACGCCCAGGCGCGACATGCCGCTGTCGATCTTCAGGTGCACGCCGACGCGGCCCGCCGACATCTCGTCGGCCGCGCGCGCGAACTTCTCGACGTCGCCTTCATCGGCGACCACCGGCGTCAGTCGAAAGGCGATGACGTCGCGGTGCGAGTAGCCGTAGAAGCTGCCGAGCACGACGATGGGCGCCTCGATGCCGCCGCGCCTGAGCTCCACGCCCTCCTCGACGAGCGAGACGGCGAAGCCCCACACTTTACGCTCGAGCGCGCGCGCGACCGCGAGCGCGCCGTGGCCGTAGGCGTCGGCCTTGACGACGGCCAAAATGCCCACGCCCGGCCCGACGGTGCCGCTAAGAACGTCGACGTTCTTGCGCAGCGCCGCCAGGTCGACCTCGGCCACGGTCGGCCGGATGTCGGTGCGGATGTCGAATACCTGGTAGATGGTGTCGGATCTTAGCCGTTTGTCGACGGAGAATCCAAGAAAGCCATCTCTTCCTGCGTGCACGTCCGCCCGAGGATCATGTTGCGATGGGGAAAGCGGCCGAAGCGGCGGATCTGCTCGAGGTAGCCGCGCGCGTGCTTGGTCGCATCGGAGTAGGCGTTGACCATCCCCGCCGGCGCCGCGTTGGCTGCCGCCTCGACGAGCGCAACGTGCCGCTCCTGGCGCGAGACGTCCTCCGAGTGGCCGAGCGGCATCGAGAAGAACAGCCGCTCCTCGAACGACATCGCCTCGTCGGCGCTGGCGTCGAGCCCGGCCTCGCATAGCGCCAGCGCGCGAGCGTCGTTCTCGTAGGCGCGCGGCGTGCCGCGGTGGAGGTTGCGCGTGAACTGATCGAACAAGATGATGAGCGCGAGCCGGCCACGCGGCGTCTTGGCCCATTCGTCGTAGGCGCCGTCGCGCGCGCGCTGCACGTCGTCGCCGAAGCGCGCGCGGATCTCGGCGTCGAGCGCCTTGTCGGCGCGAAACCAGCGCTGCACCTTCTTCATGAACGAGTCGGGGTCGGGCGCCGGCGCGCCGAGCCAGAACTGGAGCACGTCGTCGGGCGTGATCATGCGCCCGATGTTACTACGACTAGGCGGGGATGGCGGCGCGGCGCTCGAGGAGCGCGCGGGTCAGGACGAGCGCGCGACCGCGCGGCACCAGCAGGCCTCGCTTGATCATCGAGGTGAACGTGCGCGAGATGGTCTCGCGGCACGAGCCGACCATGTTCGCCAGATCCTGCTGCGTCGGACGCTTGCGCAGGAGCAGGCCGCCGTCGGTCTGCTCGCCCTCTTCCTTGGCCATGCGCTCGAGCGTGCGCGTCAGGCGCGCCTCGACGTCGTGGAGCGCCAGGTTGGCGATGGTCTCGTCGGCGCGACGCAGGCGGCGCGTCAGCTCCGAGAGCAGGTTGATCGCGGTCTGCGGATGCGCCTTCAAGTGCGTGGCGAACGCTTCGCGCGTGAGCACGAGCAGGGTCGCGTCGTCGATGGCGACGACGTTGGCCGAGCGTGGCCGATTGTCGAGCAGCGACATCTCGCCGAAGAAGTCGCCCGGCTTGAGCTCCGAGAGCGTGAGCTCGCGGCCGTTCTCGCCGAACAGCACCACCTTCACGCGGCCGGCGGCGATGACGAACATCGAGTCGCCCGGCTCATCCTGCGCCACGATGATCGTCTCGGCGGGACGCGTGCGGAGCTGCAGACGGCGCGCGAGATCATCGATGGCCGCGGGGCTGCACCCGCGAAAGATCGCCGTCGAAGCGAGCAGCGCGCGGTAGCGTTCCAGCTTGACCTCGTCGAGCACCACCTGGCGTGAAGCGCTGGGCATCATGGGTCTTCCCTCCCGTTGGCTGAACGCTTAAGCAATCGAAGTGCCATGTACGACGGCTCGCGGGTTCATGGGGTTGTACGGCCGCGCAAGGCGAATCTTCGACGGCATCTCATCGCGTTCATTCACTCAACGCACGAGCGCGGCGGCGCATTGCTGACATTTGTGTCAGGCTCGGCTAGGCTGCGCGCATGAAGCTCTCGGTCAACGGCAAACCCGTGGAATTACCCGACGGGAGCACCGTGGCCGGGCTGTTGGCGACGCTCGCCGTCGAGCCGGCGAAGGTCGCGGTCGAGCGCAATCAGGACATTGTCCCGAGACGAACCTGGGACGTCGCGCGGCTCGACGACGGCGACCAGGTAGAGATCGTAACCTTCGTCGGCGGTGGCTGACGAAGCCACGGCCGGCTGCTAGAGGAGCCACCATGCTGGGTGTCCAAGACCCCTTCGTCCTCGCCGGCAAGAGCTGGCGCTCGCGACTGATCGTCGGGACGGGGAAGTATAAGGATGTAGACGAGACCAACCGCGCGCTGGCGGCGTCGGGCGCGGAGATCGTCACGGTCGCGCTCAGGCGAATCGAAATGAAACCGGGGCAACCGAGCTTACTGGACGCGCTCGCCGCGTATGCGGTGCTGCCAAACACCGCCGGTTGCTACACCGTCGACGAGGCGGTGCGCACGGCGCGCCTCGGGCGCGAGCTCGGCATGACCGAGTTCGTCAAGCTCGAGGTCATCGGCGACAAGCGCACGCTCTTCCCCGACGCCGAGGCGACGCTCGAGGCGGCGCGCGTGCTGGTCAAGGACGGCTTCGTCGTCCTGCCCTACACGAACGACGATCCGGTGATGGCGAAGAAGCTCGAGGACGCCGGCTGCGCGGCGGTGATGCCGCTGGCGGCGCCGATCGGAAGCGGGCTCGGGATTCGCAATCCGTACAACCTGCGCATCATCCTCGAGACCGTGAAGGTGCCGGTGATCGTCGACGCCGGCGTGGGCACGGCGTCGGACGCGGCGGTCGCGCTCGAGCTCGGCTGCCACGCGGTGCTCATGAACACCGGGATCGCGGGGGCCAAGGATCCGGTGCTGATGGCCGAGGCGATGCGGCTCGGCGTCGAAGGCGGGCGCAAGGCGTTCCTCGCCGGGCGCATCGGCAAGAAGCTGCACGCAGCGGCATCGTCGCCGGAGCATGGGCTCATTGAGTAACAGCCGTCAGCCGTCAGCCATCAGCCATCAGCTTCTCCTGATCACGGATGGCTTCGATGACGAGACGGTCAAGCGCGTGCGGGATGCGATCGATACGTTACCGCGCGGGTTGGCGATGGTGCAGCTGCGCGGCAAACGGCTCGCGGGCGCCACGTTGTACAAGGCGGCAACCGCGCTGCGGCCGATCGCGCCGATGCTCGTAGTCAACGATCGCGTCGACGTCGCGCTCGCGGCGGGCGCCGACGGCGTGCATCTGCCGTCGCGCGGGTTGCCGGTCGCGGTCGCGCGCGCGCTGGTCGGCGAGCGGCTGGTCGGCGCCTCGACGCACCAGCTCGGCGAAGCGATGGCTGCCAAGCGCGACGGCGCCGACTATGTCGTCTTCGGTCCGGTCTGGCCGACGGGCGACAAAGCGGACGCCGTCGGGATCGACGCGCTCGCCGAGGCC
>DASXOU010000716.1:0-1618 GCA_036494045.1 Polyangia bacterium
CGCCCGGCGAGCAGCGGCACGAGCGCCGTCGCGGCGGCGTAGCTGCGGCCGAGCAGCCACGGGGCTGCGGGCGCGTAGAAGCCGGCGAACGCGGCCACCGGAATGGCGACGAAGCCGAGGAGCGCAGTAACGCGGATGCAGCGCTCGAGGCCGCGCGCGCGATCGGCGGCGAGCGCGGGCACGGCGGCGGCGGCCACCGCGTTGGGCAGCAGCATGCCGACGCCGAGCATGCGACTGGCCGCCGCGTAGCTGCCGAGGGCGACGGCTCCCGACCAATGGCCGAGGAGCACGAGGTCGACGTTGCTCGACAGCGCGCCGGCGAGGTTGATGAAGAGCGCGGGCGCGGCCAGGCGCAGCACCAGGTGCCGCGTCGCCTGCGCGGCGGGCGCCGGCGCCGGCGCGACCCGCGCCGAGGCGCGCGCGATGAGGACGGCGTGCAAGAGCGCGCACAGCGCGAAGGCGGCGGCGATGGCGCGCGTGCCGCCGCCGAGCTTGCACACGACGACGACGGCGGCGACGCTCGTCAGCGAGGCGACGGTCTGAAAGACGGTGAGCGCGCCCTCCTGCGCGCGCGCCGACAGGCTCGCGCCGCGCAGCGCCACCACGTCGGTGAAGAGCGACACGCCGAGCACGAGCACGAGGACGACGGCGCTGCGGTCGTGATACCAGCCGACCGCGATCCCGCCGAACGCCAGCCACAAGACGACGGCGCAGGCGGCGATCTCGCGCGCGGCGCCGCGGAGGAGCACGGCCTCGCGGCCGGGCTCGCGCACGATGGCTGCGGTGAGCACCGGTCCGACGTTCCAGATGAGGGTGCGTCCGATGCTCACGAGCGAGAGCGCGGCGGCGAAGAGCCCGTAGCTCTCCGGCCCGAAGCTGCGCGCCATCAGCGGCACGACGATGAGGCCGCGTAGCAGCTGGGCGAGCGCCGCCAGCAGCCGCAGGAGCGTGTTGTGGGCCGTGCGCGCGCCGCCGATCATCGTGGCGCCGGCCAGATGCACGCGTGATGCCTTCGCTGGATCGGCGTGCGCGCGGGCGCCTGTGAACGGCCCGTCAACGACGGCGCCGGCCGTTGCGAACGGCCGGTTCTCAGGTGGCGCGCGCGGACACAGGTCGACGCGCGCAAGCGAACGTGGTCCGCCGTTTGCTCACTGACGGCGCGCAGGAGGACGCCCCATGCCGAGGTTGCCGCGCGTTGCTTTCGTCTCCCTCTTCAATCCGCACCAGGGCGGATATCAGTGGTCGGGAACCAACAAGTTCCTCTTTCAGACGATGCGCAACGTCTTCGCCGACGCGTTCTACGCGGACATCGGCCAGCGCTACAACCTGCGCTACGGCGCGGCGCGCGCCTATCACAAGCTGGCCCGCCGGCTCGGGCGCCGCAGCGGCCACGTCTACGCCGACGACGGATATTGCCACTTCCTCGGGCAGCGGCTCGAGCGCGCGCTGCGCGGCAAGCAGTACGACGCGGTCGTGTCGATCACGCCCACGCCGCTGCGCTACTTCGCTTGCGATCGGCCGGTCGTCCTCTTTTCCGACTGCACGTGGCGCAACATCGTCAACTACTACGACGTCTTCTCCAACCTCACCGACGACGCCATCGCCGTTGGTGACGAGA
>DASXOU010000717.1:0-1888 GCA_036494045.1 Polyangia bacterium
CCTACGAGCGCTCGGCGGCGCTGTCGCCGACGGCGGAGGTGCTGGTCGCCCTCGGCGATCGGCTGCGCGGCGGCGACGCGGCGGCGCGCTACGAGTCGGCGCTCGCGCTCGACGCCGGCAACGTCGACGCCGCGCTCGGCCTGGCGCGCACGGGCGATCCGTACGCTGCCGCGCGCGCGCTGCAGACCGCGTGGGACGCGGCCGACGACGAGATGCAGCGGGCGCGCTTGTCGGCGGCCCGCGCGGTGCTCCTGCGCGATCGGCTCGGCGACGCCGCCGGCGCGCGGCAGGCGATCGAGCGCGCGCTCGCCGAAGCGGCGCCGTTCGGCGAATTGGCGCCGTTGCGCGCCGAGCTCATGCGCTCGCAAGCGGCGCTGGCGCGCGCGGCCGGCGACGCGCGCGCGGCCGAGGTCACGCTCGAGACGCTGCGCGCCGATGGCGCCGCCAGCGCCGACGATCTGCGCCATCTCGCCGAGCTCTACGGCGAGCGCGGCGAGCACGACGCCGTCGTCGCCCTGCTCGCCCCGCTGCCGGGTTCGTCGGAGACGCTGGAGCGCGCGCTCGAGGCCACCGGCCGCCTCGACGAATTGTGCGCGCGCCTCGCCGCCGAAGCGCCGCGCAAGCCGGCCGCCGAAGCGCGCGCTCTCTACCTGCGCGCGTCGACGATCGCCGCCGATCGCCTCTCCGATCCGGCGCGCGCCGCGTCGCTCCTCGAGCGCGCGCTGCCGCTCGGCCCCGCCGACGCCGAGGTCTGGTCGCGCCTCGGCCGCTTGTACCTGGGGCCGCTCGACGATCGCGATCGCGGCGCGCGTTGCCTGGCGCGCGCCTACGCCGCCGATCGCGAGCGCGCCGAGGTGCTGGTGCCGCTCGCCGATTTCCACTGGGACGCGGGCGAGCTTCTGCCGGCGGCCGACTATTATCGCGAGGCGCTGGCGCGCTTCGCCGTGCCCGCCGATGACGCCGCGCGCGTACACCTGCGGCTGGCGCACATCGCGCGCACGCAGCACGACACCGTCGACGAGGAGCAGGCGCTGACGCAGGCGCTGGCGCTCGGCGCCGCCGAGGCGCTGCCCGAGCTGGCGGCGCTGCATCGCGCGCGCGGCGACGGCGCCCGGCTGGCGGCGGTGCTCCTGAAGCAAGCCGAGCACGCCGCCGGCGTCGCGCGCGCGGCGCTCTTGCGCGAAGCCGTGCCGCACCTGCCTGCCGACGACGGCGCGCGCCTCGACGAGCAGATCCTGCTGCTCGACCCCGCCGACGAAGCGGCGCGCGATCGCGTGCTCTCGCGCCTGCGCGCCAGCGGCGACGCCGCCGCGATGATCGCGCGCCTCGAGCGCGAGATCCCGCGCGCCGCAACCGCGCGCCAGGCCGTCTACGCGCGCGAGCTCGGCCGTCTCGCCGAGCGCGTCCGCGACGAAGCGCGCGCCGAGGCCGCCTGGACCAGCGCGCTCGCCGCCGAGCCGTCGCTCGAAGCCGCGCGCGCGCTATGGGAAATCCTCGGCCGCGCCGGCCGCCGCGCCGAGGCTGCGCCGCTGTTCGAGGCCGCCGTCGAGGATCCGCGTCTCGGCGACGACGAGCGGCGCGAGCTCGTGCGCCTCGCCGGCGAAGCGTACCTCCAGCCCGGCGCCGACGCGGGGCGCGCGCTGGCCTTCGTCGAGCGCGCGCGTGCCGCCGGCTTGCCGCTGCCGCTCGATCCGTCGGCGCTGCGCCAGCTCTTGCGCGCCGAGCGGCGCTTTCTCGATCTCGTCGTCGCGCTCGACGCGGCGGCGACCGAAGCGCGCGACGCGGCCGGGCGCTTCGAGCTCGAGCTCGAAGCCGCCGAGGTGCTCGAGCGCGATCTCGGCCACGCCGGCGACGCCGCGCGCCGCTACGCCGCGCTCTTCGATCAGCA
>DASXOU010000718.1:0-3911 GCA_036494045.1 Polyangia bacterium
TCCGCCGCCGCGCTCGCCGGCGGCATCCTCGTCGCCGACGCGGCGTTCGAAGCGCGCGGCCTGACCATCACGCGCCACGAAGTGCCGTCGCCGACGCTGCCGCCCGAGCTCGACGGCATGCGCATCGCGCACCTGACCGACCTGCACCTGCCGTGCGCCGCCGCCGATCGCGCCGCCGAGGCCGTCGAAGCCGAAGGCCCCGATCTCGTCGTCATCACCGGCGACACCATCTCGCGCAAGGACGAGCTCGAGCTGGTCACGCCCTACGTCGCGCGCGTGCGCGGCCGCTTCGGCACGCTCGCGGTGCGCGGCAACAACGACCACGCCGCGCGCATCCCGCTGCCGACGCTCTCGGCCGCGTTCGCCGCCGGCGGCGCGACGCTGCTCGACAACCGCCACGCCGTCGTGCAATTCAACGGCGCGCGCCTGCAGGTCGTCGGCCTCGACGATCCCGGCACCGGCCATCCCGACGTCAACGCCGCGCTGCGCGGCAGCGACGCGACGCTGCCGACCTTGTGGCTCGTACACTCGCCCGGCTTCATCGATCGGATCACGCCGAGCCCTCCGTCGCTGCCACCGGCGCTGCTCGTGCTCGCCGGCCACACCCACGGCGGCCAGATCCGCGGCCCCGGCTGCACGCCCGTGGTCCCGCGCGGCTCGGGCCGCTTCCGCCAGGGCTTCTACGACGCCGCGCTCGGCCGCGTCTACGTCAGCCGCGGCATCGGCACCTCGGTTTTGCCCTTGCGCTTTCTCTGCCCGCCCGAGCTCCCCATCTTCACGCTGCGCCGGCGGCCTACTCAGTAGTGCAAGAACACCGGCACGGTGACCTTGGCCAGGAGCTCGTCGGTGACCGAGCCCCACAGGAGCCTGAGCACGCGCGCGCGCACGTAGGCGCCCATCACGATCAGGCCGGCATCGAGCTTGGCGCGCTGCTCGAGGATCGCGTCGGCGGTCGGCAACGTCGAGACGACGTTGTGCGCCGTCGCCGCGAGCCCGAGATCGTGAAGCTGACCCGCGGCCTGGCGCGCCTTTTCCCACGCCACCGCGCCATCGTCGTCGACGCAGACCACGTGCACTAGGCGAGCCCGGCCGAGCCCGCTTCCGGCGTAGCTTTCGAGCGCGCGCTTGGCCGCCAGGCTGCCGTCGTAGGCGATGAGCACGTCACCGCCGCCCATCGGCAGCGCGCAGTCGGGAACGAGCAGGATCGGCGTGCCGGCGCGTCGCAGGATCTCGTCGCGCGTCTTCTGATCGCGCTCGTCGGTCTCGAAGCGGAAGTTGACGCCCGCGCCGAGCACCATCAGATCGTGATGGTGCAGCTCGCTCAGGATCGTCGCCGCCGGGCGCCCGCGGCGCGCCAGCGTCTGCGCCGGCACGCGCTCCTGTTTGCAGCGCAGCTCGAACGCCGCGATCCACTCGCCGGCGCGCGCCTCGGCGTCGGCCAACAGCGCCGCGTCGCGCTGCCGCTTGTAGGCCGACCCGGCGATGCCGGTCGCCTCGGCGGCGCGGATGTCGGGCTCGTCGACGAGCGCGAGCCCGAACAGCGACGCGCGCAGCCGCCGCGCGATTTCGAGCGCGACGTCGACGGCGCGCTCGCTCGCGGGCGAGCCTTCGAGGCCGACGAGGATGTCGGCGATCATCGGAAGAACACCAGCGCCACCACCGCGAACAGCGGCATCAAGAAGGTCAAGGACCAGAGCGTGTAGCCGAAGAATCCCGGCATGCGCACGTGATGCTGCTCGGCGATCGCCTTGACCATGAAGTTGGGCCCGTTGCCGATGTAGGTGACGGCGCCCATCATCACCGAGCCGCAAGAGACGGCGGCGAGCAGCTGTTGCCCCGTCGGATGCGCCGCCAGCGCCGCCAGGCTGCCGACCGCGGTGACGCCCGAGGCGAGCGAGGCGAAGGTCAAATACGTCGGCGCGTTGTCGAGCACGCTGGAGAGCGCGCCCGAGGCCCAGAAGAACTGCCACGGCCGCGTCAGCCCGAGCGTCGGCCCGAGTCGGGCGAGATAGGCGAGCGCCGGCACCATGGTCACGAAGATCCCGACGAACACGACGGCGACCTCGCGCATCGGCGCCCAGCTGAAGCGGTTGGCCTGATGGATACGCGGCGGCGTGGTCTTGGCAGACAGCGCCGCCAGCGCCACCAGCGCCACGACGCGCCAGCCGCCGGCGAGGAACATGGCGGCGACGACGCCGGCGAGCAGCGCCACGTTGCGCCAGCCTTCGAGCGTGATCGGCTCCTGCGCGGCGTCGGCAGCGACCCGCGGCGGCTCGCGACGGTACAGAGCGCGCTCGAGGAGAAAGAAGATCGCCAGCAGCGTGCCGTTCGACAGCGCCCACGGCGCGAGCAGGCGCAGGGTCCAGGTGAACGGCACGCCCCGCAGAAAGCCGAGAAACAGCGGTGGATCGCCGAGCGGCGTCAGTAGGCCGGCGCCGTTGGCGACGATGAAGATGAAGAAGACGACCAGGTGCTTGCAATGCGCGCGCTGCGCGTTGGCGCGCAGGAGCGGGCGAATCAAGAGCGCCGAGGCGCCGGTGGTGCCGACGACGCTGCCGAGGAGCGCACCGATGGCGAGCACGAGCGTGTTGACGACCGGCGTGCCCACGACGGTGCCGCGCAGGTAGATGCCGCCGGAAATGACGAAGAGCGCGGCGAGCAGCGCCATGAAGGCGACGTACTCGCGGACCGCTTCACCGAGAGCCGCCCCGCCGCCGTCGTGCCCGACGAGGAAGACGACGACGGGGAGGCTGACGACGACGGCGAAGAGGAGCTTGTTGCGATTGCGCTCCCACCATCGCGCGACGACCAGCGGCAGGACGGCGAGGAGGACCAGGTAGGCGACGAACGGGAGGATGGCCCACGCGGGCGTCGGTGAGGACGGTGGCAAGACGCGGCTCAGGCGCTCAATCGCTCCAGCTCACTCTTGGCCGCGGCGATTTCATCGGGCGGGATCTCCGACGGGCGCATGGCGGGGACGAACTCCGGATAGCCGGGCACGCCCATCTCGGGCACGTCGAGGCCGGCGAGCTCGACCTCGGGCGAAACGCGGTTGCCGACGAGCTTGCCGATGACCGCGAATGCGATGCCGCCGACGATCACGTTCCAACCGATGGCGACCGCCGCTTCGATCACCTGGGCGATGAGCTGCTTGCCGTCGCCGTAGAAGAGGCCGGTGACGCCCTTGAGCGCGGCGCCGCTGGTGCCGAGGTAGCTGGTGGCGCCAACCACGTTCCACCCTTGGCCATAGCTGCCGTCGGAGAAGAGACCGACGGCGATGAGGCCCCAGACGCCGTTGACCCCGTGGACGCTGATCGCGCCGACCGGATCGTCGATCTTCATGCGGTCCCAGAAGAAGACGCTGACGACCACCAGCACGCCGGCGACGAGACCGATGATGAATGCGCCGACGGGCGAGACGAACGCGCACGGCGAGGTGATCGCGACCAGGCCGGCCAGGCACCCATTGCACATCATCGTCGGGTCGGGCTTGCCGTAGCGCAGCCACATATACGCGACGCTCGCCAGCGTCGCCGACATGCCGGCGATCATGGTGTTGGTGGCGATGATGCCGATGCGCCCGTCGCCGCCGGCGAGCGAGCTGCCGGCGTTGAAGCCGAACCAGCCGAAGGCGAGGATGAAGGTGCCGAACTGCACCATCGGCACGTGGTGCGCGAGGATTGGCTTCGGCTTGCCGTCCTTGTCGTATTTGCCGATGCGCGGCCCGATCAGATACGCGGTGATGAACGCGAGTGCGCCGCCCTGCAGATGCACGACGCCGGAGCCGGCGTAGTCGACGGCGCCGTGGCCGAGGCCGACGCGATAGCCGAGCTGCGCCAGCCAACCGCCGCCCCAGACCCAGCTGCCGAAGATGGGATAGATGAACGCGCCGACACAGATCGAGAACAGGC
>DASXOU010000719.1:0-4150 GCA_036494045.1 Polyangia bacterium
CGTCGAGGGCGCGCGCGACGAGCCCGAGCTCCGCGTCGACGCCACGCTCGCCGCGGCGCGCGCTCTCCAGCGCATGGGCGATCTCGCCGCCGCCGAAGCGCGCCTGGTGCCGCTCGTCGGCGCGCCCGGCGCCGCGCGCACCGGCGTCGCGCGCGCCGGCATCCCGCCGCGCGCCCGCGACGACGCCCGTGGCCTCCTCGGCCGCATCCTCGTCGACCGCGGCGACTACACGCGCGCCGCCGAAGTCTGCGCCGCCTCCGAAGCGCCGTCCGCCGCCGTCGCCGAAGCGCGCGGCCTCGCCTGCCTGTACCTCGGCCGCTTCGACGACGCCGACCACGCCTTCGCCGCCGTCGAGCGCGCCGCCGCCGACCACGCCCCGTCATTGGCGCGCGCCCGCAGCCTGCGCGGCATGGTCGCCCACAGCCGCGACGCCCTCGCCGACGCTGCCGAGCTCTACCAGTCGGCGCTGACGCTGGCCCGCCGCGCCGACGATCTCCACGGCGCCGCCATCTACGCCATGAACCTCGGCGCCATCCTGCGCGAAGCCTGCGAGTACGAGCGCGCGCTCGGCCCCAGCGCCGACGCCGCGCGCGATCTCGGCCGGCTCGGAAAGCGCGTCGAGCGCTCGTTCGCGCTCTTCAACTACGGCAACCTGCTCTTGTCGATCGGCGATCTCGAAGGCGCCGAACGCGCTGCCGCCGAAGCCGAGGCGCTTGCCCGCGCGCTCGACGCCGCCCGCGAGCTCGGCTACGCGCGCCTGCTCGCCGGCGATCTCGCCCGTCGCCGCGGCGATCTGCCGCGCGCGCTCGAGTGCTATCGCGCCGGCGTCGCGTCGCTGTCGGGCGCCGCCGCCGGCGATCGCCTCGCCGCCGCGCTCAACCTCGCCGAAGCGCTCGCCGACGGCGGCGACACCGGTGCCGCGCGTCGCGCGCTCGCCGACGCGGGCGCGCTCGCCCACGCCGCCAACCAGGTTGACGCCTGGCTGCCGGTCGCGGTCCGCGTCGCCCTCACGCTCGGCGACGCCGTCGATCCGGCGCGCCTGGCCGAGCTGGGCCGCTTGCGCGATCGCGCCGCGCGCACCGCCCGCCGCGACCTCGCCTTCCGCGCCGACCTCACGCTCGCGCGCGTCCACATCCGCCGCGGCCACGGCAAACGCGCCCTGGCCTCGCTCGCCCGCGCCGAACAGACCTGGAAGGAGATCCGCATGCGCACCCCCGAGCTCCGCCGCGACGCCATCGACGACGATCCCGACGCGCGCCGCCTCCGCGAGCTGCTCTCCGCCGGCGAAGCCGCGCCCGCCGATCGCAAGACGCTGCCGTCGCCGCCCGCGCTCGCCCAGCCCGAGCCGTTGCGCCGCCTCCTTTCGATCAACAAGCGCCTCAACTCCGAGCAGCGCCTGCCGGTCCTCCTCGATCTGATCCTCGACACGGTCCTCGACCTCACCTCCGCCGAGCGCGGCTTCATCCTCCTCACCGACGGTGCCGGCGCCTGGCGCGTCGAAGCCGCGCGCAACATCGCGGAAGCCGAGTTGGCCAAGAACGCCGCCGCCGGCGCGTTCTCGCGCAGCATCGCCGAGCGCGCCGCCCGCGAAGGCGTCCCCATCGTCACCCTCGACGCATCCGGCGACGAGCGCTTCGAAGCCGCCCTCTCCGTCAGCGACATGAAGCTGCGCTCGGTCCTCGCCGTCCCGCTCGCCGTCAAGGGCCGCACCGTCGGCTGCGTCTACGCCGATCACCGCCTGCGCGCCGGCGCGTTCGGCGACGCCGAGGTCGCGCTCGTCTGCGATCTGGCCGAGCAGGCCGCCATCGCGGTCGAGAACGCGCGTCTTCTCGGCGACTTCTCGCGCGCGCAAAAAGAGATCGACGCGCTCAACCGTTCGCTGCAGCAAGAGGTCGCCAAGCAAGCCGTCGAGCTCGGCGAGTTGCACAAAGAGGTTCGCTCCAGCCGCGTCGCGCTCTCGGTCCGCTACAACTACGACAACCTGGTTGGCAGGACACCGCGCATGCTCGAGCTGTTCCGACTGCTCGATCGCGTCACCGACACGGCGCTCCCTGTCGTCATCTACGGCGAGAGCGGCACCGGCAAGGAGCTGGTCGCGCGCGCCATCCACCACAACGGCCCGCGCCGCGGCAAGGCCTTCGTCTCCGAGTCGTGCGCCGCCATCCCCGAGACCCTCCTCGAAGCCGCGCTCTTCGGCCACGTGCGCGGCGCCTTCACCGGCGCCGACGCCGAGCGCCGCGGCCTCTTCGAGGTCGCCGACGGCGGCACCCTCTTCCTCGACGAGGTCGGCGAGATGCCCGCCGCGATGCAGGTCAAGCTGCTGCGCGTGCTTCAGGAGGGCGAGCTCCGCCGCGTCGGCGCCGAGCGCACCATCAGGGTCGACGTGCGCGTCCTCGTCGCCTCCAACCGCGATCTCGGCCGCCTCGTCGAAGAGGGCAAGTTCCGCGAAGATCTGTTCTACCGCCTCAACGTCGTGCGCGTCGCGTTGCCGCCGCTGCGCGAGCGCCGCGACGACATTGCGCTCCTGGTCGAGCACTTCCTACGCAAGTTCGCCGAGGAGAACAAGCGCCCGCCGCGCCGCATCGCCCGCGCCGCCCTGCACAAGCTCGTCGGCTATCGCTGGCCCGGCAACGTGCGCGAGCTGGAGAACGAGATCGTGCGCGCCGCGTCGCTCGGCGGCGACGTCATCGCCGTCGAGGATCTGTCGCCGCAGGTCGCCGCCGGCGAGCCCGAGGCCGCGCTCGAGTCGCCCGACGATCTCGGCCTCAAGCAGCGCGTCGAGCGCCTCGAGCGCACGCTCCTGCGCGAGGCGCTCCATCGCGCCGCCGGCAACCAGACGCAGGCGGCGCGCCTCCTTGGTCTGTCGCGCTTCGGCCTACAGAAGAAGCTGCGCCGTTACGCCATCGACTGACCATGACCGCCGCGCCTCACTTCCCGCCAACCAAGTTGGCACCGACGCCAACGCCGTCGCGACGGCGCCCAGTTGCGATGCGGGCTTGCGCACGCCATCCTCGTGGCGCAAGGCTTGCTTGAGGTACGGCCGGATGCACAGGCTCGTCTCCCATGTGCGCATCGCAATTGGTGCCCTGGCGCTCGCGCTCGGGCTGTGTACCGCTTGCTATACGCCCTCGGTTCCGTTGCCGCCGCCGCTCGTCGAGCAGATGAGCTTCACTGTCTCGACGACACCGGGCACCGTGACCCTCTCGAGCCCGCCCGCCGCGCAGTTCGGCTCGCTGCGCTTCTCCGTCTTCAACGTGTCGCAGGGCATGGGCGTCATCTTCATTTCCAACCCCGACGGCAGCTTCACCTCGCCGCCCTTCCCCGGCAACGACGGCGACTACATCGACATTTCATACGACACGAACAACGAGAGCGCCGATCGCTGCACCACGCTCCACGTCGGTGTTTCGCCCGTCGGTTCCGACTGTCTCTGAGCGCCGCGGCGCCTTGCTCGATCCGCTCATCGCCTTATCTATTCGTGGGTGGGTCGCCCGCTGCCGCTGTTGCTCGTGGTGGAGGATTTCGAGGAGCTGTACGAGCTCTACTCGGACTTCCTCGCCGGCGCCGGTTACGACGTCGCCGGCTGCTCCACCGGTGAGCACGCCATCGCCGAGGCGCGCCGTCTCATCCCCGACGCGATCATCATGGATCTCGGCCTGCCGCGCATGAACGGCTGGGACGCGATTGGCCTTCTCAAGTCCGATCCGCGCACCCGCGACATCCCCGTGCTCGCGCTCACCGGCCACGTGCAGCCGCGGTTCGCCGATCTCGCGCGCGAAGCCGGCGCAGACGCGGTGCTGCTCAAGCCGTGCCTCCTCGACGAGCTGCTCGCCGAGATCGCGCGCCTCTTGGCGCACGAAGAGCACGCACCGCAACCCTGACGTCGAATGTCCTGAAGGATTAGTGCGAGACGCGCGCGGTCGGCGGCAGCATGAACGTGAGGCCCATGCCGAAGAAGATGTTGTTCTGCGGCCCTTCATCCTTCGAGTTGAGCACGCGATCGCCGTTGGTATCGAGCCCGCCCGGATTGGCGCCGACGATGTAGTCGCGCAGCTCGAACTGCAAGCCGAACCACTCGTTGAAGTAGATGTGCGCGCCGACGCCGATCTGCCCGCCGATCTTCAGCCCGTCGAAGTGACCGTTCTGCGTG
>DASXOU010000720.1:0-1704 GCA_036494045.1 Polyangia bacterium
CATCGGCTCGACGTGCCGCTCGTGCCCGGCTGGCGGGTCGTGCGCAGCCGCCACGCGCTCGACGCCATGCACGGGCTCCTGGCGCGCCACGCCTACGACGTCGTCCACGCGCACAGTCTCTACTCGCCGCTCGCGCACGCGGCCACCTGGCTGGCGCGGCTCATCGGCGTGCCGTCGCTCCTCACCAGCCACTCGCTCGTCGACCGCGCCTCGGCGCTGCTGTTGCGCGCGCTCGCGCCCGACTGGATGTCGTGGCCGACGCGCCTCTCCGCCGTCGGCAGCCTCGCCGCCGGCGAGCTCGCGCGCATGAGCGGCCGCGGCGACGTCGCCATCCTGCCCAACGGCATCGACGCCGCGCGCTTCGCGACGACGCCGCGCCACGCGCGCGCCGAGATCACGATCGCGTCGGTCTTGCGTCTGCACGCGCGCAAGCGGCCGCTGACGCTGATCCGCGCGCTGCCCGAGATCCTGCGTCGCGCGCAGGCGCACTGCCTCGGCCGCGACGTTCGTCTTGTCGTCGCCGGCGACGGTCCGCTCGCCGGCGCGGTGCGCGCCGAAGCCACGCGGCTCGGCGTGGCCGATCGCGTGACGCTCGTCGGCGCCGTCGCGCGCGACGCGATCCCCGCGCAGCTCGCGGCCGCCGACATCTTCGCGCTGCCGTCGGTGAACGAAGCCTTCGGCATCGTCGCGCTCGAAGCGCGCGCCGCCGGCCTGCCGGTGGTGGCGATGCGCGCCGGCGGCGCCGCCGAGCTGGTCGAGCACGGCCGCGACGGCCTCCTCGCCGAGGACGACGACGACTTCGCCGCGCAGCTCGCCGCCCTCGTCGTCGACGACGTCCTGCGCCTGCGCCTGCACGACGCCTCGCCGCGCAACCTCGGGCGCTACGCCTGGCCCGCCGTCGCCGCGCGCCACGAGGCGCTCTACGAGTCGCTGGCAAACGAACCCGTTGCCACGCGCAGGGCCGCGTGATCGTCGACGCGCGCCACGACGACGCCGCGCTCGACGCGCTCGCCGGCGAATGGCAGGCGCTGCACGCGCTCACTCCGACGGCGACGCCGTTCCAATCGTGGGAGTGGGCGCGCGCCTGGTGGTCGCATCGCCGTCGCGGGCGCCTCCTCGTCCTCACCGCGCGCGACGACGCCGGCGCGCTCGTCGGCCTGTTGCCGCTCGTGATCGCGCGCTACGGCCCGGCGCGCCGCGTGACCTTCCTCGGCGCGCCCGAAGCCGATTATCAAGATCTGCTCGCCCATCCCGCGCACGCCGACGCCGTCTGCGCCGCCTTCGCGCGCTGGCTCGCCGACGGCGCGCGCGGCTGGGACGTGATCGATCTCCCCGACGTGCGCGAGGGCTCGGCGCTGGCGACCTTGGCGCCGCCGGCGCCGGGCCTCGCCGCACGCCGCTACCTCCATCGCATCTGCCCGTTCGTCGCGCTCGACGACGATTGGCGCCGCGCCGCTGGCAAGGAGCTGCGCGCGCGCATCGGCCGAAAGTCGCGCAAGCTGGCGCGCGACTTCGAGGTCGCCTTCGAGCTCGCCGGCGCCGCCGACTTGCCGCACGCGCTCGACGATCTCTTCTGGCTGCACGACCGTCGCTGGCGCCGCCGCGGCCTGCGTGGCGCCTTCGCGCGCCCGTCGGTGCGCCGCTTCCATCGCGAGCTGGCCGCGCGCTTCCTCGGTCGCGGCTGGCTGCGCCTGCATCGCCTGC
>DASXOU010000721.1:0-5689 GCA_036494045.1 Polyangia bacterium
GCCGTGCGGCTCGCGGATCGAGATGCGCGGGCCGACCGACGCGCCGGTCTGAAAGGTGGTGTAGGTCTCGACGCCGGAGACGAGCAGGTAGCCATCGACGCCGAGCTCGAGCGTCAACCGCGGCAGCGGCGTCCACGCGCCCGAGACGGTGACGTCGTGCTCCTGCAACGAATAGAGATCGAGCTCGTCGGACAAATAGGCGAGCTGGCCGAAGCGATACTCGACGGAGAACCCGTTGCGCGAAGTGCCGGCGGGGCGCCAGAAGAAGTCGAGATCGGCCTCGAGGAAGGGCGACTCGGTCGCTTCGCCGGCGGCGGGCTGCGCGGTGACGAGCACGCCCGACTGCGGCACGTTGGTGTCGATGCCGCCGCCGGCGCGCACCTCGAAGAAGAAGCGGCTCTGCTCGCCGTGGCGCGTCTCGGTAAGCGTGCGCAAGATGTCGGCGGCGCGGCGCGCTTCGGCGGCGGGCAGGCCGAGCGCGATGGCGCGATCGAGCGCGAGTTTGGCGTCGCGATCGGCGCCGGCATCGAAGTGCACCAGGCCCAGCATGTAATGGAACGCAGCTTCGGAAGGCGCGAGCTCGACGGCGTTCGACAGCGCGCGCGCGGCGGCGACGAGATCGCTGGCGCGCCACAGCGCGTGGCCGAGATCGTATTGCAGCTCGGCGCGATCGGCGGCGGTGGCGCCTTCGGAGACGGCGACGTTGAAGGCGTGGCGATAGAGCGCGACCGCCTCGGCGTAGCGGCGCGCGCGCAACGCCTCGGTGCCGGCGTGGGTGAGCCGCTGCAGCTCGGGCGAGGCGGCGTGCTCGGAGCGATGCGCGAGCGATTGCACCAGGCCGCGCGCCTCGTCGGCCACCGGCGCCTGACCGGCGGCGCGCGCCGCCTTCTCCGCGGCGACAAAGTGTGGCAGCGCGCGATCGGGATGGCCGCCGTCGACGAGCGCGAGGCCGGCGTCGAGCAGCGCCAGGGGCGCGATGCGCTCGTCGCGCGCGGCGGCGGCGAGATAGGCGCGCTCGGCGTCGGCGAAGCGGCCCGACTGATAGAGCGCCGCGGCGAGGTCGAAGCGGATCGTCGCCGACGCCGGATCGAGCGCCGCGGCCCGCGCGAACGGCGCGATCGCGGCCGTCGGCTCGTGCGCGCGAAAACGGGCGAGCCCGACCACCATCGCCGCCTCGCCCGAGTCGGCCGCGCGCGCCGAGGCGAGCGCCGCCAGCGCCGCCGCGCGATCCCACTCGTGCGCGTCGAGCGCGCGCCGCGCCGCCGCCAGATTTTCCGCGGCGCCGGCGCGGTCGAGGCGGTCGAGCTCGCCCGCCGCGCGGAAGGCCGCCTCCGGATCGCTCAGCGTCAGCGCGAGCGTCAGTATGAGCGGGGCGAGCGGCAACGGGGCATCGTAACAGACGACCCGTCGCCCGGCTTATTCAGCGCCGACCAACCTCAGCGACGACGAACCTTGAGCTTGGGGCGTTCGGTGTGGTCGGGATTGCCGTGCTCGGCGTTGATGCGGCGCGAGCCGGGCCGCTGGTCCTTCGGCTCGGGCCCGACCGCGCGATGCGAGGTATCGCTCGTGGCCGTCGGCGGCGCCGGCCGCTCCACCTTCAAGTTGCCCTGCTGCTGCACGGTGGCGGCGCCCTGGCTTCCGCGCGCCTGCTGCGCGCGCAGCCGCGAGATGACGTCGTCGATCTGCGCGCGATCGTCGATGACCTCGACGGTCGCCGAGGTGCGCACGCGTGTGTCGTCCGCGAAGGCCACGCCGCCCGTCGCCGCCAGCAGCCCCAACGCGAGAATCAGACGCGTCATGACGTCACCTCCAGTACCACTTCCTGCGTCACGTCGAGCGCGTTGCCGATGGCGTGCGCGATCAGCTTGTAGCGGCCGGCGCGCGGCCCGCGCACCGCGATCGGAATCGGATTCGAGCCGGCGTTGAGCTTGCCCTGAAAACGGAAGGTGCGCTCGGCCAGCTCCTGCCCGCCGGAGACGAAGCGCAGCCCGTCGGGCAGCGTGATCTCGAAGGCGACGTCGTCGATCGCCTTCTCCGCGACGAAGTCGATCTTGACCAGCGCCAGCTTGCTGGCCGGCACCTTGTAAGCCGCCGCCGTCGTCGCGGGGACCGCCGTCGCGGGCGCAGGGTGGCCGAGCGCGCCCGTCGCCAGCATCGTTCCGCCCGTCGCCAGGATCGCCGCCAGCGCCGCAGCGGAGGCGGCGAAGCTCATCGGCCGCATCGCAATCGCCGCGCGCACGCGATCGAAGAATCGCACCTCGGGCGGCCCGGCGGCGACGAGCGCCTCGTGCAGCGAGCGCGTGAATCCGTCGGGCAGCGGCTCGCCGCCGGCGCGACGCAAGAGGCCCACGGTCGCCTCGAGCTCGCCGAGCTCGCGCCCGCACTCCTTGCACGACGCGGCGTGCGCCCGTGCTTCATCGGCGCGCGCTCCGTCGAGCTCGCCGCCGGCCACGTCCGTCAACAGCTCGCGAACGTCGGCGCAGTTCATGGCTCCTCCTGCATACGCTGGCGATAGAGCGCGTCCTTGAGCGCGTCGCGTCCGCGCTTGAGGCGCGACTTGACGGTGCCGACGGGCACGCCGAGCGCGCCGGCGATCTCTTCGTAGCCGAGCCCTTGCACGTCGGCGAGGGCGACGACCGTGCGATAGGCGACCGGCACCTGGCGCAGCGCGCGCAACACCGTGCGCCGCGACTCCTTGGCGAGCAGGCGCTCTTCCGCCGTCGCTGCTTCGTGCAGATCGGCGACGTCGCGCTCGGTGAGCGGCTCCTCGAGCGCGCGCTCGCGTCCGGCGCGCGACTTGACCGCGTCGAGGTAGGTGTTCTTGACGATCGAGTAGAGCCACGTCGAGAAGGCCGACTGAAAGCGAAAGCTGCCGAGCGACTTGTAGACCTTGACGAGCGCGTCCTGCGCCAGATCCTGCGCGACGTCGGGCGAGCCGGTGAAGGCAAACGCGAACGTGTAGACCTTCGGCTGGTAGGAGGCGATCAGCCGCTCGAAGGCGGCGACGTCGCCTTCGCGGGCGCGCTCGACGAGGCCGGCCAGCTCGTGCGGCGGCATCGGCGGGGCCATCGGTTTTGGATGCTGCACCACGGGCATCGTCACCGGGTGAGACGAATGCGGCTTGGGCTTGGTTCCCGGCGCTGCCATGCGGCTTCAATGTAGCGCGACGCGGGTTTGGCTGGTACGTGACTCAGAAGTTAGTTACTAATACGGTCGAGGATCAGGCCTATTACAATGATCGAGGAGGCGTAGCCATGGCCATTCGACGGATCGGCGTGCTCACCGGCGGCGGCGATGCGCCCGGGCTCAACCCGGCGATTCGCGCGCTCGTGTGGAAGGCGGCGGAGGAGGGCGTCGAGACGGTCGGCATCTACGACGGCTGGCGCGGCATGATGGACGGTGCCGAGGATCCGCTGGCGCTCGACGTCGAGCGAGTGCGCTACTGGGACCTCGATGGCGGCACGCACCTCGGCTCGTCGCGCACCAACCCGTTCAACCACAAGGTCGACGGCCAGCGCATCGACGCCTCGGAGCAGGTCATGCGCAACTTCGAGCGCCTCAGGCTCGACGCGCTCGTGCCCATCGGCGGCGAGGACACGCTCGGCGTGGCGGCGAAGCTGGCGAAGAAGGGCGCGCCCGTCGTCGGGATTCCCAAGACGATCGACAAGGATCTCGGCGGCACCGACTACACGCTCGGCTTCGACACGTCGCTGCGCACCTGCGTCGACATCATCGAGCGCTCGCGCACGCCGGCGGGCTCGCATCATTGGGTGCAGATCGTCGAAGTGATGGGGCGGCACGCCGGGCACCTGGCGCTGTGGTCGGGGCTGGCCGGCGGCGCGTACATCACGCTCATCCCCGAGGCGCCGTTCGAGGTCGAGAAGGTGCTCAAGCTGCTCGACGAGCGGCTGTCGAAGGGCAAAAAAGATCGGCGGCTGCCGCGCTACGCCGTCGTCGTCGTCGCCGAAGGCGCGCTGCCGGCGGGCGGCGGCGAGGTCACGCTCGAACAGAAGGTCGACGCGTTCGGCCACGCGCGGCTGGGCGGCATCGGCGCGTGGCTGTCGGAGCAGATCCGGCAGAAGACGCCGTGGGATTCGCGCGCGGTGGCGCTCGGACATCCGCAGCGCGGCGGCACGCCGTCGCCGATCGATCGCATCATGGGACACCTGTTCGGCTCGGCGGCGGTCGAGGCGTGCATGAAGGGAACGTGGGGCAAGATGGTGTCGGCGCGCGGCATCGCGCCCGCGTGTCACATCAGCCTCGTCAGCCTCGACGAGGCGACCAAGGGGCTCAACCTCGTCGACGTCGCGCATCACTACAACCTCGATCGCTATCAGGCATCGCGCGCCGTCCTCGACTGATCGCGCGTCGCCGCGAAAGTTTCTTCAAGCCTCGCCGCTCGGCGCTCCCATAACGACCGGGTCGGGAGCCCGCGTGCGTCGCCGCGTCCCTTCCCGGAGGGCCGATGAGCGGCGGCAGTCAGCACACGAGGATGCGTAGCGTGCTCTACGCGAGCTTCGCGGCGATCGTGATGGTCGTTGCCGCCAGCAACCTCGTCGGGAGGATGCATGCGCGTCAGGCGCGCGCGAGGGTGGTGCCGGCGCTGGAGAACGCGTTCGCCAGCATCGACCTGGTGTCGCGCATCAGCCGCGATTTTTCGCGCGAGCGGCTCCTCGTCGACACGCACATCGTGGAAAAAGAGCGCACCAGCATGGAGCGGATCGCGACGCAGGTGGCCGCCGTCGAGCGCGACATCTCGGTGGCGTCGGCGGCCTACCAGAAGCTGGTCGTGTTCGACAACGAGCGCGAGGTCTGGCGCTGGGCGAACGCGGATCTCGAGGGCTTGCGGCAGCCGGTCGATGAGGTGATGCAGCTGTCGCTGGTGAATCGCGACGTCGAAGCGCAGCAGCAGATGGACGTCCTCGACGCGCGCTTCGTGCGCGTCAACGCGGAGCTCGGGCGGCTGGTCGAGATCAATCGCGCCGGCGGGCTGCAGGCGATCAGCCACGCCGAGTCGATGCAGCGATCGGCGAACTTTTTGAACGCGGCGCTGGTGCTCGTCGCCATCGTGCTCACGATCGGCGTCGGCGGCTTGACCACGCACCTCATCACGCTGCGCGAGGATCAGCTGATGCGTTATTCGGCGCGGCTCGAGCAGCAGAACCGCGAGCTCGACGCGTTCGCCGGGCGGGTGGCGCATGACCTGCGCGGGCCGTTGACCACCATGAGCCTGGGCGCGGCGCGGATGATCGAGGAGTCGCATGAAGAGCGCGGCGTCGGCGCGATGATTCGACGCAGCGTCGGGCGCATGGAGCGCCTGATCCATGACCTCTTGGCCTTGTCGCAGGTGGAGACGCAGTCGCTCGGGGCGAGCTGCGATCCGGCG
Source organism: Polyangia bacterium (assembly GCA_036494045.1). Lineage (GTDB taxonomy): Bacteria > Myxococcota_A > Polyangia > Palsa-1104 > Palsa-1104 > JAQBQH01. The sequence continues at coordinate 5,387 of DASXOU010000721.1, forward strand.
GCGGTCAGCGTTCTGGTGCGCGACGAGCTGGCGGCGCGCGCCGAGGCGGCGCAGGCGACGGTGCGCGTCGACGTCGTGCCGGCGCGGGTGCAGGCGCGCGACGGGCTGCTCCTCGAGGCGCTGACCAACCTGGCCGACAACGCGCTCAAGTACGCGCGGCCCGAGGAGCCGCCGCGGATCGAGATCGTCGGGCGCGTCGTCGACGAGCGCTACGAGCTGTCGGTCGCCGACAACGGGCTCGGAATGGCGCCCGAGGAGGCGCGACAGGCGTTCGAGCCGTTCTATCGGGCGCAGCGCGCGCCC
>DASXOU010000722.1:0-5008 GCA_036494045.1 Polyangia bacterium
GTTGTACTTGTGCGCGTACAAGACGCCGATGGCGCCCGAGGCCGCCATCGCCGTCAGCCACAAGGGCGCCAGGATCGTCCAATGCGGCAGGATCACCCAGAGGAGGATCCACGCCAGCCCGCCGGCGGCGCCCTCCTTGAGGCTGCCGGCGTAGAGCCAGCCGAGCGGCCCGAAGAGGAACGACAGCGCGCCCGAGGCGATCAGCGACTTCTTGCCGTCGCCGCGCGCCAGCAGCGCGTGCGTCGCGTTGCTGCCGAGCTTCATCAGCGCCAGGCCGGTGCCGGCCGCCGACGCGGCCGCGACCTCGCGCTTCAGATCGCCGAGCTTCTTCACTTCCTCGGGACTCGTAGGCCCCGTCGTCGCGCGCGCCGCGCCGCGCACGCCCCACACCATCTCGCCCTCGTCGTCGGCATCGACGTCGACGACGCCGTCGGCGGTGAGCTCGTCGAGCCATTTTTCGAGCTTGGCGCGCGGCGCGCCGGTCACGAACTGCAGATTGGCGCGCGTCAGCGGCATGCGCGTCGTCATCCACAGCGACAAGATGCGGTGCTCGAATTCGTCGCGCGTCACGTCACGTCAACGTATAGTGGAAACGGCAGATGGGCAACGGCGACAGCGACACGCCGATCACGCAAGTCTACATGCCACCGCGCGCGGCCATCTTGCGCCTCGTCGACGCCGGAGTGGTGCGCGGCCTCGACGGCGCCCGGCTCGACGCGCTGCGCGCCGAATGCTGGGACGGCGACGAAGAGCAGATGGAAGAGGCCGGCGTCATCGGCATCCTCACGTCGTTCTACGAGACCGTCGACAAGGGCATGCGCGACGGCTTTTTGTGGCACGACGATCGCTTCTGGATGGAGACCGCCGACGCCGTCGCCGAAGTGGCGGGCATGCTGCACGACGATCGCCCGCTGTTCCGCCAAATCGCCATGGTCGAGAAGATCTCGACGACGCGCCGCTTCCGCGAGCCGGTGCAGGCGATCGAGCTCGAGCGCGACGACGGCGTGCGCAAGACCATCGAAGCGCGCACGCTCGACGAGTTGGTCGCCTGCTTCAACGAGGAGCTGCGCGCGCGCGGGCGGCAGCGGCGCATCATCGCGCTCGACACCTCCGACGGCTGGAAGATGTACGTGGCGGTCGAGCTGCGCCTGGCGCGCAAGCTCGTCGCCGAAGGCGCGCTGCCGATCGCGTCGCTCGATTCGCTGCGCGACTGAACCGCATTATAGTGTCGCCATGCCGATCAAAACCTATCTTCTGACGCCCGGTCCGACGCCGGTCCCCGAGCGCGTGATGCTGGCGATGGCGCGCCCGATCGTCCACCACCGCACCGCCGACTTCGAGCGCATCTTCCGCGAGGCCGCCGAGGGGCTGCAGTGGATCTATCAGACCAAGCAGCCGGTCCTCATGCTCGCCGGCTCCGGCACCCTCGCCATGGAGGCCGCCGTCGTCAACACCATGAAGCGCGGCGACAAGGCGCTCTGCGTCGTCGGCGGCAAGTTCGGCGAGCGCTGGCGGAACCTGTGCAAGGCGCACGGCCTCGAGCTCACGTCGCTCGACGTCGAGTGGGGCCGCGCCGTCGATCCCGCCGCCGTCGAAAAAGCGCTCGACGCCGACGACAAGATCACCGCGGTCTTCTCGCAAGCCAACGAATCGTCGACGGGCGTGCGCCATCCGGTCGAAGCGATCGCCAAGATCACGCAGAAGCGCGAGCGCGTCATCAACGTCGTCGACGCCGTCTCGGCGCTCGGCGCGTTCGACCTGCCGATGGACGCCGCCGGGTTCGACGTGCTCCTCACCGGCTCGCAGAAGGCGCTCATGCTGCCGCCCGGCCAGGCGTACATCGCGCTGTCGGACAAAGCCTGGGCGCGCACCGAATCGGCCGATCTGCCGCGCTTCTATTGCGACTTGAAGCGCGAGAAGAAGGCACAAGCCGGCGGCGAAACCGCGTGGACGCCGGCGATCACGCTCACCGTCGGGCTCGCCGAGGCGCTGCGCATGATCAAGGAAGAGGGCCTGCAACAATGTTTCGCCCGTCACTCACGCCTCGCGGCGGCCACGCGCGCCGCCTGTGTCGCGCTCGGCTGCGCGCTGTTCGCGCCCGACGCGCCGTCACCGACGGTGACCGCGGTGCGCGCACCGGAAACGCCGAACGGCCCGCTCGACACCGGCAAGCTGGTCAAGCAGCTGCGCGACAAGTACGGCGTCTCGATCACCGGCGGCCAGGACGCGGTCAAAGGCAAAATCTTTCGCGTCGCGCACCTCGGCTACTTCGACACCTTCGACATCCTGACCAGCGTCGCCGCCATCGAGATGGCGCTCGTGGATCTCGGCGTGAAGATTGCGCACGCCGCCGGGACCGCCGCTGCGCAAGCCGTCTTACGGGTCTCCGCCTAGCTTTACAGCGAGCACCCGATGCGTCGCTGGTACCGCTGCCTACGATCTCCCTCGTGGAGGATCCCGATCTCGATAGCCTCCTGCCCGCGCCGCCCTCGACGATCGAGCCCGGCACCGTCGTCGGCGAATACGTGGTCGAGCGTAAGCTCGGCGACGGCGGCATGGCCACGGTCTACGGCGCGACCCATCCGCTGATCGGCAAGAAGGCCGCGATCAAGGTGATGTCGCCGTCGCTCTCCGCCGACGCCGGCGCGGTGGCGCGCTTCGCGCTCGAGGCGCGCGCGGTCAACGCCATCGGCCACCCCAACATCGTCGACGTCTTCAGCTTCGGCCGCCTCGCCGATGGTCGCAGCTACTTCGTGATGGAGTGGCTGCCGGGCGAGACCTTGTACGAGCGCATGTGGAAGCAGCACGGCCCGTTGCCGCTCAACGAGGTCGTCAACGTGCTCGATCAGATCTGCGACGCGCTCGAAGCCACGCACGACAAAGGCATCATCCATCGCGATCTCAAGCCGGCCAACGTGTTCCTGTGCCCGGTGCGCGGCCGTCAAGACCTCGTCAAGCTGCTCGACTTCGGCGTCGCCAAGCTGACCCATCACGACTCGTCGCCGCGCTGGACCTCGGCCGGCTGCGTCGTCGGCACGCCCGAGTACATCGCGCCCGAGCAGGCGCGCGGCAAGGACGTCGACGGGCGCACCGATCTGTATTCGCTCGGCGTCATGGCCTACGAGATGGTCCTCGGGCGCCAGCCGTTCATCAGCGACAACCCGGCAGACGCGATCCAGATGCACCTGTGCGCCAAGCCGCCGCGGCCGAGCCTGTTGTGGAAGGCGATTCCGCCGCGGCTCGGGACGCTGCTCCTCAAGCTGCTCGAGAAGGATCCCGCCCAGCGCGCGACGCTGGCCGAGGTGCGCGCGACGCTGGCGGTGCTGAGGCCCGTGGTCACGCAGGCGCTCGATCGCGTCGACGATGCGCCGCCGCCCGACGCGCCGCTGCCGGGACGGCGCACGCGCCACGCGCTCGGTCTCGCCGTCGTCGCGGTCAGCTTCCTCGCGCTCGCCATCGCCGGCTATCGCCCGTCGAAGCTGCGCGCGCACGAAACGGCGGCGGCGACGGCGACGACGGCGCCCGTCGCGGACAAGGAGCCGCTGGCGCCCGCCCGCGCGATTCCGCCGGCGGCGCCGACCCTGGCCGCGCCCGCGCCGCCGGAGCATTCGACGCCGGCGCGGCCGTCGCCGCATCGCGCCAGACGTTCCCGGCGTGACGCCAATTACCTCCTCGACCCGTTCGCCCACTGAGCGGCGCTAGAGTGTAAGCGCGATTCCTGATCATCGTCGGGTAGTTCATGCTTAAGTACGCGTAGGCATGGCAAGGAACGGCGCCGGCGATGCGGATTCCGCGGCGGCGGGCGAGGAGGACGAAGCGTTCGTTCCCGTCCCGCTCGCCACCGATCTGCCCGCGGGCTCCGTCGTCGGTGAGTACACCATCGAGCGCAAGCTGGGCGACGGCGGCATGGCGACGGTGTACGGCGCGACGCACCCGCTCATCGGCAAGAAGGCGGCGATCAAGGTGATCGCGCCGGCGCTCTCGCTCGACGCCGGGCTGGTCGAGCGCTTCGTCCTCGAGGCGCGCGCGGTCAACGCCATCGGCCACCACAACATCGTCGACGTGTTCAGCTTCGGCAAGCTCGGCGACGGGCGCAGCTACTTCGTGATGGAGTGGCTGCAGGGCGAGACGCTCTACGATCGCATGTGGGAGCGCCGCCTCGGCGTCGACGAGGCGCTCGACATTCTGGATCAGGTGTGTGACGCGCTCGAGGCGGCCCACGAAAAGGGCATCGTTCACCGCGATCTGAAGCCGGCCAACGTGTTCTTGTGCCCGGTGCGCGGGCGGCGCGACCTCGTCAAGTTGCTCGACTTCGGCGTGGCCAAGCTCATCGCCCCCGACGAGGCGCTCGGCGGCGACGACCCGATGTCGCGCCCGCCGCAGACGATGACCGGGCAGGTGGTCGGAACGCCCGACTACATCTCGCCCGAGCAGGCGCGCAGCAAGCCCGTCGACGGCAAGACCGACGTCTACGCGCTCGGCGTGATCGCGTGGGAGATGATCCTCGGACGGCGGCCGTTCGAGGCCGACAACAGCGCCGACGTCGTGCGCATGCACTTGTCGGAACCGCCGCCGAAGCCGCGCGCGCTCTGGCCCGAGATCCCGTTGCCGCTCGACGAGCTGTTGACGACCATGCTGGCCAAGTCGGCGGCCAAGCGGCCGTCGCCGGCAGAGGTGCGCGCGACCATCCGCGAGCTGCGCGGGACGCCGCCGCCGTTCGATTGGGAATCGTCGGCGCCGTCGCTGTTGCCGACGCTGCCGCACACCGGGCCGGCGCCGGCCTCCACGCTCGACGTGGCGCCTCTGCCGTCGCCGCGGCGGCGCGGACGGACCTTCGCGCTCGCTCTCGCCGCCGTCGGGGTCGCCGCCGCGCTCGCCGGCGTCGTGACCTGGCGGGCGCGCGCCGATCGTCCGGCGATCGCGCAGCCGGTGTCGCCGATCGCGACAGCATCGTCGCCGCCGAAGACAGCGCTGCCCGCGCCGGCGACACCTGCTGTCGACGAGCGCG
>DASXOU010000723.1:0-3104 GCA_036494045.1 Polyangia bacterium
ACGTGGCTGCTCGGACACGCGGTGTGGACGTATCTGGCAGCCGTGATGTACGCCGTCACTGGCGCCTTTCTGCTCGTCGGCAAGAAGACGCGCGCGGCGGCGACGTGGCTCGGCGTGACTGCGGTCTTCGTCGAGCTCGTCGTCTACGTGCCGATCGCCATCGTGGATCGTGCGAGCATCGCCAATGGCCTCAACTACGCCTTCGATACGCTGATGTTTTGTGGTGCCGTGCTGCTGCTCGCCGGTGCCATGCGACGCGATGACTAGCCCGAGGTCACGCGCTCGAAGTCGATGAAGCCCTTCGCCACGCTGACGTCGAGGAGCCGCACCTGCACGCGCTGCCCGACCGCGAGCCCGTGGAAGTTGCGCACCACCTTGCCCTCCGCGATCGGGGCGGTCACGCGCACGAACGTCCCTTTGTCGCCGGCGCCGGTGATGATGCCCGTAAAGAGCCGGCCGACGCTGTGCTCGAGCAACTGCGCCGCCGCCGACTTCTGGACGCGCCGCTCCACCTTCTCCGCCTGCGCCTCCATGAGCGTGCAGCGCGCCGCTATTTTCGCCAGCGCCTGCCGATCGTAGGGCGGCTTGCCGCCGCGCGCGCGCGCCTTCAAGATCCGCTGGGTCACGAGGTCGGGATAGCGACGGTTGGGCGCCGTCGAGTGCGCGTACTCCATCGTCGCCAGCCCGAAGTGGCCGATGTCGGGCTCGTCGGGCGAATGCGCGACGTATTCGCCGCGCCCCATGAGCTTGACGATCGCGAGTGAGATGTCGGTGAACTCGTCGGCGTGCGTCCGCCGCATCTCGTCGATGAAGCCCGACAGCGCCTTCGAGCTCGGCTCGGGCGGCAGCGTCCATCCGCGCTCGGCGGCGTAGGCGACGATGCGCTGCCAGCGCTCGGGCTGCTTGACGACGCGCCGGATCGACGGCGCCCCCTCCTTGTCGAGCGTGCGCGCGACGGCGCGGTTCGACGCGATCATCAGCTCCTCGATCACGCGGCCGGCGCGATCTTGATGATGCTCGACGAGGCTGGTGACGTGGCCGCTCGGATCCATGACCGGTCGCACCTCGCCGGTGTCGACGTCGATGGCGCCGTCGCGGCGGCGCGCGTCGGCGAGCAGGCGGGCCAACCGGTCGTGCAGCTGCACCTGCGCTTGCAGCGTCGCGTCGTGGGCCAACGCGCCGGGTGGCGGCGCCTTGCCGTCGAGCCACGCCGACACCGACGGATAATCGAGCTTGGCCTTGTTCTCGACGAGCGCCGGATAACAAGTGGCGTCGGAGATGCTGCCGTCGTCGTGAATCACGGTCTCGATGACGATCGCCGCGCGCGGCTCCTTCGCCAACAGCGAGCTCAAGTGGAACGAGAGCCGCTCGGGCAGCATGGCAAACGTGCGCACGCCGGTGTAGACGCTCGTCGTGTTGTTGGCGGCGAATTGATCGATCGCCGATCCGAGCGCGACGAAGTGATCGACGTCGGCGATGCCGACGCGCAGCCGCGTGCCGCCGTCGACGGGCTCGGCGACCTCGATCTGATCGAGATCTTGCGATTCGGGATTGTCGATCGAGGTCCAGGGCAGCGCGCGCAGATCGCGCATGCCGTCGCCGAGTGCGACGACCGGCTGCGCCCGTGCGGCCTCGCTGACGGCCGCCGGCGGCGCCTCGGGGAGAAAGCCCTTCTCGCGCATGGCCGCTTCGGCGACCTGCGCGAGCACGTTCCGGTTCGGTTCGCTCATTTCACTCCTTATACCGCGGGTCGAGGAGCGGGTCCCTGCTACAGTATCGGGATGAGCACCGTCGCCCCCTGGACCATCGCTCGACGGGGCCGGCTATTGCTAGCCCGCTGGAGCTCATTGCGCGACGTGGCCGCCGCACAAGCATTTCGCACGGACATCTTCGCGGCGATGAAGTCCGATCCGTCGAGCGTGGTCATCTGCGCCGATTGGCGAAGCGGCTCGCTGCTGTCGCCCGATGCCGCCGAAGTGCTGCTCGGCATGCTCACCGGTCGCAGCGCGCAGATTGAGCGCAGCGCCATCCTGCTCGCCACCAACAAAGCCGTCTTCGACTTGCAGGTCGAGCGCCTGGTGCGTGAGGCGAATCATCCCAGCCGCCGCACCTTCCGCGACGTCGAGAAGCAAATGACGTATCTCAGCGAGGTGCTGAGCGCGTCCGAGCGCGACGTGGCGCGCTCGTTTCTCGTGCAGCCGAGCTGACGGGGCGGCGACTCGGGATGCGAATCGTGTTGTGCGCGCTCTTCGTCGCGGGGGCGGGGGCGGCGCGCGCGGAGACGGCGCCGAGGTCGGCGGCGGATCTCGAGGCGGCGTCGTGGCAGGCGCGCGCCGAGCTGAAGCGCGGCGATCTCGAGGCGGCGTTGCGCGACGCGCGCGCGTTGCGCGCCGATGTTGCCGCACTGCTCGCGCACCGGCGGCTCGACGACGACACGCAGCTTCCGATCGCGCTCGGCGCCGCCATCGAGGTCGAGGCGCAAGCGCTGGCCGGTCGCGGGCAGCGCGCCCAAGCGCTCGAGCTCTTGCGCGCCGATCGCGCGCGCTACGCTCATACGTCGATCGCCACGCGCATCCAGAAGAACCTGCACCTCCTCGATCTCGAGGGCAAGCCGGCGCCGGCGCTCGCGCGCGAGCCACACTTCGGGCGCGCGGTCCCATCGCTAGCGGCACTCGCCGCCGCGCATCAGCCGGTGCTGTTGTTCTTTTGGGCGCACTGGTGTGGCGACTGCGAGGCGATGGCGCCCACGATCGGGCGAATCGCATCCGAGCTCGGGCCGCGCGGGCTCGTGGTGATCGCGCCGACGCAGACCTACGGCGCCGTTCGCGGCGAGGAGTCTCCGCGCGACCCCGAGCTGCGCTACATCGACCAGATCCGGCGGCAGGCCTACGCGTCGCTCGGCGACGCGCCGGTGCCGCTCGACAACGGCAACTTCGAGCGCTGGGGCGCGAGCACGACGCCGACAGTCGTGCTCGTCGATCGCACGGGCAAGGTCGCGCTCTATCACCCCGGCGCGATGACCTACGACGAGCTCGCGCCGCGCGCCGCCGCGCTCTTTGTCGCCCGTGTAACGCCGAGCCGGTTACCAGAGCCGCCGACCGACG
>DASXOU010000724.1:0-3232 GCA_036494045.1 Polyangia bacterium
TCCGATCTCGACGTCGAGATCGTAGAGCTCGCTGACGATCGGCCGATAGATGATGGCGAGCTTGACGTCCATCGCCAGCCCGTCGACGTCGATGGTGTGCAGCTCCTCCTCGCGCGTCGAGTAGGTGACGTCGAAGTCTTCCATGCGCCCGTAGACGCCGGTGATGTAGCGCCCCGGCCCGAGCACGTCGTGCCCAAGGCCGCCGCGCCGCGCGTTGAAGATCATTCCGCGATGCCCGGGCTCGATGGTGTACGCGCACCCGCTCATCGCCATTACTGCCGTCGCCAACAACAAGGTCCTCATGGTTTCACCCCTCCCAGCCAGCCGGCCAATTCGCGGCCGACGGCCATCATGCAGCCGTAGAAAAGCGGCGCCGCGCGCTCGGGCGTCGACAGCCCGCGCTCTTTGCAGTGCGCCTGCGTCTGCGCCAGATACTCGTGGCCCATGCGCGCGCGCAACGTCGCGCGCACGTTCATCGTCACGGTAATGACGCCGTCGAGCGAATTCTCGGCGCGCGCCTGCACCAGCTCGACGACGAGCTGCCAGCCGTCGGGCCGCTCGCCGCGATGCGCCTCGGCCCACGCCACCGACGCGGTGGCGACGGCGTGCCCGAGCGAGACCTCGAGATCGCCGTAGCTCGCGCTGCGCCGCGCATACAAGAGCGGCAGCGGATCGGCCGCCGACGAGCGCGTGACCAGCTCGAGCGGCGTATCGCGCGGCGGCGCATCGGTCACCGGCACCGCGGCGCCGAGCGGTATCAGCGTCGGCGCGCACCCCGCGCACACGACGACCAAGGCGCACCCGATCGCGCGCATCCGTCCTCCGTTGCGCCGGTGGACGAATCGCCGAACAGATTATTCACGGGGAGCTCAGGGAGCTCCCTGTGGAATGATCCGGGTCTTAGGAGAGCGCGCGCAGGAACGCTTCGGCCTTCACGCGGGTCTCGGCCAATTCGTCGTCGGGATCCGAGTCGGCGACGATGCCACCGCCGACGCCGAGCGCCAATTCGCCGCCGCGCACCACCGCCGTGCGGATCCCGAGCGCCAGCTCGCACGTCCCCGCCGCGCCGAGCCAGCCGATCGCGCCGCAATAGGGCCCGCGCGCCGAGCCCTCGAGCTCGTCGATGATCTCGACCGCGCGCAGCTTCGGCGCGCCCGTGATCGATCCGCCCGGCAGCGTCGCGCGCAAGATCTCCTCGAGCGGCAACCCCAGCTTCGTCCGCGCGCGTACCGTCGACACCAGGTGATGCACCGTCGGCAAGGTCACGAGGCGCTCGAACCCGTCGACGCTCACCGATCCGGTCGTCGCCACGCGCCCCAGATCGTTGCGCAGAAGGTCCACGATCATGAGGTGCTCGGCCGCATCCTTCGCCGAGCCGCGCAGCTCCGTCGCCAGCCGCGCGTCCTCGTCGGCGTCCGCCCCGCGCCGCCGCGTCCCCTTGATCGGCCGCGTCTCGACGCTCCCCGGCCGCACGCGCAGAAACGACTCCGGCGAGTTGCACAAGATCGTCGCCGCGCCGGCGGCGATGTACGCGCCGAGCGGCGCCGGCGCCAGCGCGCGCAGCCGCAGATACAGCGGCAGCGCGTCGTGCTCGCCCAGCGTCGCGTGCATGCGATGCGACAGGTTCACCTGATAACAGTCGCCCGCGCGCAGATACTCGAGCACGCGCCCGACCCGCCGCCGATACTCGTCGTCGCTCGTCGGCCAGCGCGGCGCGCCCAAGGAAGGCGAAGGCAACGGCGGCGGCGTGCGCCCCAGCCGATCGAGCAGCGCCGCGGCCGCCGCGCCGTCGAGCGCCAGCACCTGACACTTGCCGGTCGCGTTGTCGCGGCGCCATACCGCCCGATAGCGCGCGAAGTCGACATCGGGCACGCCGAGCTCGTCGCGCGCGCGCAAAGGCGGCCGCCCGCACGCGCGCACCAACGCCTCGGCGCCCGCGTCATAGCTGATCCACCCGACGGCGAACGGCCAGAATTCCTCGACCGGCCCCGCGTTCCAGCGTCGCTGCGCCGCGCCCACCAGCGCCAGCGGATCGCCCGCGTCCCCGCGCGACCAGACCACGCCGTCGTCGGGATCGCAGCCCGCCCACGACACGCCGCCGAGCCCGTCGGCGTCGCATCCGCCGTCGAGCAGAAACGGCCGCGCGCCTCGGCTCAGCCGCCTGAGCGCCTCGCCCGGCTCAAGCGCCGGCGCCGCGACCCGGATCATCCTTCGGTCTCTCGCGCCCCGCCGATTGCACCGCGCGCACGAACTTCGAGAAATAATCGAACGCCGAAATCCACGACATCGCCAACGCCAGATACAACGTGATGATCCCGACCGCGTGATAATTGATGAGCAGCCGTTCGTCGTGGAAGCGGACGTTCTCCAATCCCCATACGGGATATTTGAAATGGATCAAAAGGAATATCGTACCGATCAATTGTAATGCTGTTTTCTGCTTTCCCGAATCAGACGCCGAGATCACCAGCCCCTCGGTGGTCGCGATCGATCGCAGCCCCGTCACCGCCAGCTCGCGCGCCAACAGCGCCACCACCAGCCACGCCGGACAGCGATCCTCCGCCGTCAGGTAGACCAGCACCGCCGTCACGATCAGCTTGTCGGCCAAGGGATCGAGAAACTTCCCCAGCACCGAGACCTGCTTGTACTTGCGCGCCAGGTAGCCGTCGAGCGAATCGGTCAGCGCCGCGCCGACGTAGATCAGCATCGCCACGAACGAGCGCACCGGCGAGTAGTTGTCGATGAAATAGAGGACGAACGGAATGCACGCGATCCGCCCGTACGTCAAAAGGTTCGGGACGTACGTCGACTCCGCGCGCAGGTTGGTGGTGCGCCGCCTGCGCCGCCGCCGCCGTCCCACCCGCTCGAGCTCGTCCGCCATCGGCTTGCAGCTTAGCGCGAAACCAACAAAGCGCCGTCAGGCCGCCGGCGGCTCCTCGAGAATCAGCACGCCTTCGCCCGAGCACTCGATGTACGGCGTCGGCTCGCCGTCCTGCCCCGGCAACACGCGCGGCACCACGCGCCCGATCCAGCCGAGCAGCGTCGTCGCCTCGACGAACATCGGCTGCTCCGGCTCGATCTTCAGCGAGAACGCCGCCCGCGCCGCGCGGATCACGAGGCGCCCGGTGCCACGGAACTGCACCACCCGCATCGAATCGACGCCACCGCCCGGCACGCGCCCGTTCTCCCAGTGCAGGTTCTCCTCGAACGCGAACAGCGACGACTCGCGCAC
>DASXOU010000725.1:0-2294 GCA_036494045.1 Polyangia bacterium
CATGCACCACCGTGCCGGATCTGCACATCGATCTGTGCCCGATGACTCCACCGGGCGGCGCGCTCGAGATCACGGCGTCGGTCTCGCTCCACACCGACGACGGCATGACCATGCCGATGGTCCCGGCGATCACGTGCGCACCGATGATGATGGGCAGCGCGCCGGCGGTGTGCGCGATCACGGCGGCGACGATCAAGATCGATGCGGGTGCCACGCTGAGCGCGTTCGGCGGCAAGCCGCTCGTCCTGCTCGCGACCGACTCGATCGACATCGAGGGCACGGTCGACGTCGCGAGCCACGTCCCGCCCGCCCAGGTCGGCGCCGGGTCGCCGCGCACGGGCTGCTCGATGGGCACCGCTCCAGGCGGCACGGGCGGCGGGCAGGGCGGCAGCTACGGCACGGCCGGCGGCGGCGGAGGAGACGGCAATGGCTCGCCGGGATCCGGCGGTATCGCCGGCACGCCGCTGACGATCGCGACGCTCGAAGGCGGCTGCGTCGGCGGGAAGGGCGATGGCGGCGCGATGGGCGGCGCCGGCGGCGGCGCGGTGTTCGTCGCGACGCCCGCGCTCGTGATCGGCGACGCCGGCGCGATCGACGCGTCGGGTGCATCGGGGCGCGGCGCGGACATGGGCAAGAAAGGCGGCGGCGGCGCCGGCTCGGGCGGGCTCGTCGCGATCACGGTCGGCGCGCTGACGCTTACCGGCGGCGCGCAGATCTACGCGAACGGCGGGCACGGCGGCGGCGGCTCGTCGCAATCGAGCCCAGGCGAGGACGGCAGGGATCCGACGGGCGCCGGCTCCGGCGGCGGCGGCGGCTCGGCCGGCGGCGGCGGCGGCGGCGACGGCGGCGCGGGTGCGTTCCGCGGCAATCCGGCGGCCACGGGCCTCACGGCCACCAACAGCGGCGATGGCGGCGGTGGCGGCGGCGGCGGCGCTGGCGAGATCTACCTGCGCCCGACGGACACGACCGGCAACCCGAACATCTCGCCCGCGCCCATCTGAGAACACAAGCAGTACCGCCAAGGCGTCTTGCGGCGCCTCGGCGGTACTTTCGCTGTTACTTCTGCTTCACCGGCGCGGCGCGCTTCTGCCCCATGGCTGCGGTCTCGTTCGTCTCCCAGGCCACGGCGGCCGCGGTCTGGCGCACGTAGGCCATGAGTGCGTCGGGCGTCGCGGCTTTGCCGCCGAGCCGGTCTTGCAGCGCCTTGGCCGCCTTCGCCTCGGCCGCGACCTGGTCGTCGTCGCCGCCCTTGATCTCGTTCGCGATCGTGTAGCCGGCCGCGTACAGCGCCTTGAGATCGTAGTCGGTGACGCCGAGGTTGCGCGCCGCGTCGGCCATGCGCCACAGATACTTGCCGGCCTTGTAGGCGGCCTCGCCGATCGATCCGCTGTGGCGCGCGATCTCCTTCAGCGAATCGGCGACGTTCTCGTTGAACGCGTCCAGCGACTCCGAGCGCGTCTGCGTGATCTCGACCTTCGATTGCATGCCGACGACGACGTGGTTGATGCCGCCGTCGGTCAGATAGCCCTCGTTCGCGAACAGCGAGCACTCGCTGACGAGGTCGCGCAGGATGGCGAGGTTGCCGTCGATCGCGGCGTCGAGCGCCTCGGCGTCGCCGTGCTTGCCGGCGGTGAGCCAGGCCTTGCGCGTCTCGATCTGCGCCTGAACGCGCGTGCGCAGCGTCGACATCTGCACGAGCTTGTCCTCGTACAGCCGGTTGCTCGCGGCCATCTTCACGTTCTCGCCGTCCTGGCCGCTCGCCGCGCCCTTCGCCCGCGCGATCTTGTCGATCACCGCGAAGCCGGTGAGCTTCGTTTCATCGGCGGCGACCACGAGGTGCTCGCCGGCGAGCATGCGCGCGCGCAGCTCCGCCATGTACGAGTCGTAGCGCACGTTGACCTGAGCCTGCGTCGCCGCGGTCACGTCGGCATCCTTCACGTACTCGGCCCACTGCGCGCCCGACATGTACAGGCGCATCTTGACCAGCGACCACACGCGCTGGAGATCCGCATCGGCCGCGACCATGCGCTTGTCGAGCATCGGGTTCTTCGTGCCGACGCCGCCGCCGAGGCTGCCCTCGCGCGCGCCTTCCTTCGCGCTGACGCGCGTCGCGGTATCGCCCGGCGTGAACGCGTGCGGCTCGATGTCGCCGCCGACATCGGCGAGCCCGCTGAACGTCGCGTTGTGCATGAAGTCGACCGCGTAGACGTTGACGTCGTAGACGACGCCCGGCTCGTGCGCCCAGCCGTCCTCGCGGAACTTGCGGTTGAACACGGCCACCGCGGCCTCGGTCT
>DASXOU010000726.1:0-17939 GCA_036494045.1 Polyangia bacterium
CCGCCCCAAGCGGCGGGCGCGCCGGCGCACAGCGGCGCGCGGCTGGCGTGCACGAGCGCGAGGGTCGCGGCCAGCCCCGCCACAGTCGCGACGACGGCGGCAACGCGCGGCACAGTGACGAGCTGACCGGCGGCGAGCGCGTGCAACAGCGGCTCCATCGCCGGCCAACGCGCGGCGGGATCGACGGCCAGGCCGCGCAGCACGGCGCGCTGCACCCGGCGCGGCACACCGCGACGGGCGGCGGCGACGACGCGGCCCGCGCTCATCGCGGCGGCGAGCTCCGGCAGGTTGGCGCCAGCGAAGGGCCGCTCGCCGAAGAGCGCCTCGAAGAGCGCCACGCAAAACGAGAAGACATCGCTGCGCGCGTCGACGCGGCCACCGGCGATCTGCTCGGGCGCCATGTACGCGGGCGTGCCGACGAGCGCGCCCGAGCGCGTGAGGCGCGCCTCGAGCAGCCGATCGGAGCCTTCGCCGAGCGGCGTCTCGGCGCCGCGCTGGTCGTCGCCGCCGTCGACGGCGCGCGCCAGGCCGAAGTCGGTCACGCGCACGCGGCCATCGCGGCCGATGAGCACGTTGTCCGGCTTGAAGTCGCGGTGTACCAGCCCGGCGGCGTGCGCGGCGGCGAGCCCGGCGCCAGCGGCGGCGAAGAGCTCGAGCACCTCGCGCCAGCCGCGCGGCCGGGCGGCGAGCCACGCGCCGAGCGTGTCCCCGTCGACGAGCTCCATGGCCACGTAGACCTGATCGCCGAAGCTGCCGACGTCGTGCACCACGACGACGTTGGCGTGCGACAGCTGCGCCATCGCTTGCGCTTCGCGGGAGAGGCGCGTGCGCAGGTCGGCGGGCGAGACGTTGGGCCCGCCGCGCAGGAACTTGAGCGCCACGCGGCGGTCGAGCTCGGGATCGTAGGCGGCCCAGACCACGCCGGTGGCGCCGGCGCCGATGGCCTCGTCGAGCACGTAGCGTCCGACGACGGCGCCGCGCGCGTAGGGGGCGTCGTTCGGCTCGTCGCCGACGGGCAGCGTTCCGCTGTGCGCGCGGCGCGTCTCGGCGACGAGGCGACGGCAGGGCGCGCAGCGATCGAGGTGCAGCGTGATCGCGTCGTCGGCGCCGAGCTCGCGGCGTCCTTCGGCGAGATCGAGCAGCGTGTCTTCGTCGAGACAGTCGTCCATGCCGGCGCGCATCCATCTTACCCTCGACGGCGCGGCCTGACGGCGCGCATGGCGCCGTCTCGGTCGACGACGACTACTTCACGTCGATGAAGGAATCGCCTACAATGTGACATTCACGTGACATGAGCCGCAACCTCTCAGCCGGCGCGCTTTTCGCGCTGCTCGCCGCGTGCGGGCCTGCTCCGCCGAAGCTGTCGAACGCAACGTCGCTCGCCTGTCCGTTTCCCGGCATGCTGCCATTTCGACTGAAGTCGTACGACTTCGTCGAGTCGGCCAACAAGCAGCTCGCCGCCGCCGAGATGACGAGCAAGGATCAGGCGTCCGACACGCTCGGGCTGCCGACCGGCGCGCGAGCCAGCGTCTACCTCGACGACTCCAGCATGCCCGACGGCAGCGCGGTCGATTATCACGGCGAAAAGGCGCGCACCAGCCCCACGCAGGGGCTGTTCAGCGATCCGCTCCCCGGCGAGAACGTCAGCCTCTGGTCCTACGACGGCGCCGCATGGCAGGCGCTCGGACGTACGCTCACCGACGGCAACGGCGTCTATGACCTGCCCGCGACCAACTTCGTCGCCGCCAACGGCACGGCCGTCTACTCCGTCTTGGAAGGCGACTCGAGCTGCGCGGCCCACTACGACTATCTCTGGCCGGCCGGCACCAAGTTCGTCGTCTTCGACATCGACGGCACGCTCACCACCAGTGACAACGAGCTCATCCTGCAGCTCACCGACGAGAGCTACACGCCGATGATGATGACCGCCGCCACGACGCTGGTGCAGACGTGGGCACAAAAAGGCTACGCGATCGTCTACCTGACGGCGCGGCCGCACGTCTATCGCGCCGAGACGCGCGCGTGGCTCGCGCAGCTCGGCTTTCCCAGCGGGCCGGTCATCACCACCAATGGAACGAACGATCCGCAGACGTACAAGACGATCTGGCTCAATCGGATGATCGGCAACTTCGGCTGGACGGCCGAGGCCGCCTATGGAAACGCAGTGACGGACATCGGGGCCTACGCCGCCGCCGGCATCGCCACCGACGTCACCTTCATCATCGGGCCCGTCGGCGGGCAGTCGGGGACGGTCGCCATTCCCAACGACGATTACACCGATCACATCGCCAGCTTCGTCGACGCGCAGCCAGACGCGAGCTGATTCGTCTCCGACGCGATCGAACGCGGAGGCGGGGCCCGGAGTCCCGGGGGGCACGCGAATAATCCTGTAGTTGCGCGTCCGTGGCGTCGGTACGGATCGTGCGATGCGAGCGGTCCATGCGCTGCGCGTGGATCGTGGTGATCGGCTGCGCCGGATGTTTGTCGGCGATCGCGCCGTCGGGCGGCAGCTCGGCGACGGGCGGCGGCGCGGCCGATCTGGCGATCGGCGGCGGCAGCGGAAGCGGCGGCGGCAGCGGCGGCAGCGGCGGCAGCGAGGCGCCCGCCGACATGAGCGCGTCCGTCGACGCCGGCGCCGGCCTCGCACCGGGAACGCTCGCAGTGAGCTGGATGCACGGGCAGGCCGACTGCAGCGCGAGCACCGATCCCGAGCTGCAGGTGCTGCAGTACAACGCCAACACGTACATCATGCGGCAGGACAAGTGCCGCACCTTCGAGGCGCCGTTCGTCTACGTCCTGCTCGGCTCGAAGTCGGCGCTGCTCCTCGATACCGGCGACACCACCAGCGCCGGGATCCACGACAAAGTCCTCACGCTCATCGGCAGCCGCCCGCTCCTCGTCGCGCACACGCACGCGCACGGAGATCACGTCGACAGCGACGACAAGTTCAGCGGCCAGCCCAATACCACCGTCGTGGCGCACACAGTGGCCGCGGTGCAGGCGGCGTTCGGCATCGCCACCTGGCCGACGAGCCAGGGCTCGCTCGATCTCGGCGACCGCGTGCTCGACGCCATCGCCATCCCCGGCCACGAGACGACGCACGTGGCGCTCTACGATCGCCAGACCGGGATCCTGCTCACCGGCGATTCGCTGTATCCGGGGCTGCTCTTCGTCAACGACTGGACCGCGTATCGCGCGAGCGTGGCGCGGCTGCAACAGTTTGCGGCTTCGCGCCCCATCAGCCACGTGCTCGGTGCCCACATCGAGATGACGGCCACGCCGACCGTGAATTACGCGTACGGGACGACCTATCAGCCCAACGAGCACGTGCTCGAGCTAGCCGCCAGCCATCTGGCCGAGCTCAACGACGCGCTCACTGCGCTCGGCCCGACGGCGCCGACCGCCTCACGCGTCAGTCAGTGTCAAAACGCGCCGCGCCCGCTCGACGCCGGCTGCGCGCTGATCGTGCACAACGACTTCGTCATCGATCCGCAGTAGTGGAAGGGTCCGGCGCTCGGCGGCAGCGGCGGCGAGGACGGCGCGGACGGCGCGTTGCGTGTCGGGCTTGGGGGGCTTGGGACGCGGGCTCATGCTCCCGAATACGGGCGATGAGCCGCGATCTTCCTATTGCCGTCGCCGTCACTCGCGCCGCGCCTCGACGACGTACTCGTCGAGCTCGGGCTCGTAGCGCGCCGAGAGCACGTTGGGGCGGCAGCAGACCGGGCAGTCCTCGACGTACTCCATGGCTTGCCCGCCGCCGCGATCGGGATCGGTGTCGACCGATTCGCCGCAATGCGGGCACTCGTACCAGCCCATTGTCGCTCGCTCATAGCCACACGCTACACGATGTGCGATCCTTGGGCCGATGGCGCTTGCACGTTGTCCGCGCTGTGGCAGCACGCTCGCCGATTCGGCGTCGAGCTGCGCCGGCTGCGCGCGTCCGGTCACGCTCGACCTGACCGCGCGTGTGCCGAAGAAGCCCAAGCCGGCCGTCGGGCGCAAGCTGTTCTTTCGCGACGCCGTGCTCATGCTCGGCGGCGCGGGCGGCATCGCCGCGGCCAGCGTGTCGGACAATTGGTGGCTGGCGGGCGGCGTGGTCGCCGCGGCCGCGGTCATCGCCGTCGCCATCCATTACGCGGCCAAGGAATAGCGGAATGGCCGGCCGCGCCGGCGCGTTACCATTCGAGTAGGAGGAGCCATGGATCCGACCACCGAGCCGCCCAAGCCCGAGCACAAGGGACCTTTCGAGGAGCTCAAGGTCACCGGCGAGAACCTGCTCAAGACCGTGCGCGAGCTGATTCACGAGGGCAACGTGCGGCGCATCAGCATTCGCAACGAAGAGGGGCACACGCTGCTCGAGATCCCGCTCGCCTTCGGGCTCGTCGGCGCGCTGTTCGCGCCGGTGTGGGCCGCGGTCGGCGCGATGGCGGCGATGGCGACGGGGTTCAGCATCATCGTCGAGCGCAAGCCGCCGGCCGACGGTGGTGGCGCGAACAATCCGCCGCCGGCCGCGTAGCTTCTACGGCGTGAAGAACGTGCGGTAGGTGCGCTCGAGCCAGTCGAGCCCGCGGGGCAGCTCGCCCGCGACCGGCGCGGCGTCGTGGTCGTCGAGATCGGTGGTGTGGGTCATGACGAAGCGCTTGTCGCCGGTGCGCTCCTTCTCGAGCCAATATTTTCGCGTCGGCGAGATCAGGCAGAGCTGCCGGTTCGTGAACGGGAAGCCCATGGCGCTGACGAGAAGGAAGCGATCAGCGGGGGCGCTGCCGAGTGGCGCGCCGTCGCTGTAGGCGGCGGGCGGCACCGCCGGGTCGAGGCCGGTGGCGGCGACGAGCGTGGGCATGATGTCGACTTCGCTCGAGCGCGCGAAGGTGCGCGCCGCGTGGGCGGGCGTGCACATCACGAGCGGGACCTCGGTGCGCGCGTCGACGAAGCTGACGGCGGTGTGGCCGAGAAGCCCGTTGTCCCAGAACTCCTCGCCGTGATCGCCGGTGACGACCAAGATCGTGTCGTCGCCGCCGAAGGCGCGCGCGGTCTCGGCGACGAGATGATCGACGTAGCCGACGGCGTTCTTGTAGCGGTTGACGAATTCGAGGCGCGTCTCGGGATCGGTCACGCTGCCGGTCACGAGGTTGTGCTCCTCGGGCAGCGCCGGGCGGAAGCGCTCGAACGCGGGCGGATAGAAGTACTTGTGGTGCGTGGCGTCGAAGAAGAGAACCATGAAATAGGGACGCTCGGCGCCGTGCTCGCGGCGCCAGCGCGCGGCCCAATCGGCGAGCTGACGATCGCGCTCGGCCGGCCCTTTGCCGTCGAAGGCGGCGAACGAGTCGAACTGGCGCGTGAGCTCGTCGAGATCGCCCCACTTGGCCAGCGGCGACGAGGCGGCGCCGACGACCGCGTAGCCGTTGTCGCGGAAGAGCTGCAGCGGCCACGACGGCACGTGCTGCTGCGCGAACGGCAGGTAGTGATAGGCGTGGAGCCCGTAGACGAGCGCGAAGAACGAGAAGTCGGTGACGTGGCTCGACGACCAGTTGCGCAAGGAGCGGTCGCAGCGCTGGTCGGCGATGAGCCGCGAGAGCTCGGGCATGGTCGCGGGCGCGAGCATGTCGGCGCGCAGCGTCTCGACGAGCACGACGACGATGTTGGGGCGCTTCTGCATCTTGGGCGGCGCGCCGGCGGGGAGCTTGGGATAGTGGATGGCGAGCGGCTTTTGGCCGCCGGCGCCGGCGAAGACGTCGGCGAGCGCGCCGCGGCCGGCGACGAGCGTGGCGCCGGCGGCGACGACGGCGACGGCGACGAGCGCGGCGAGCAAGCGACCCGGCCGCGAGATCGCGGCGAGCGCGCGGCAAAGGACGGTCGTCACCGTCCAGGCGACGGCGGCGGCCCCGGCGACGACGGCGAGGATGAGCGCGGCCTCGCCGGCGGTGACGTGGACGACCTCGTTGGCGCCCTTGTCGCCGACGAGCGCGAGCACCCCGCGGTCGTACAAGTGGATGCCGAGGAGCGCGTGCAGGCGTGCGTCGAAGTAGACGGCAGCGACGGCAAAGCCGGACGCGAGCGCGCCCACCACGCGCCCGGCGGGCGCGATCAGCCGGCCGATCGCCGCCGCCACCAGCGACGTGCCGAGCGCCCATGCCATGAGCACGCCGGCCGCCGCGCACAGCCCGCCGCCGCGCGCCCCGCCGAACGCCGCCAGCGTCGTGGCCGCGAGCGCCATCGTCACCGCCGATGCGACCTGTGCGGCAACCTCGCGCGCCGGCGGGCCGACTCGTGTCACGACGTGTAAAGCTGCCAGTCGTCTGCTACAGTTGCAAGCATGTCCTCGACGGGCGAGCGCCGCCTCGGCGCCGGCGCCATCGCCAAAAAGCTGGCGCCCTACTTCATCGCCGCCATTGCGCTCGGATGGGTCCTGCGCTCGACCGATCGCCACAAGCTGGCCGAGGCGCTGCACCACGCGCCCATCCTGGCGTTCGTCAGCTTCTCGACGCTGATCATCCTCCTCAACTGCGCTGCCGACACCTTCGCCATGTCGGCGGTGTTCCGCCGCTTCGGCTGTCGCGTGCCGTACAAGGACCTGTACCTGGTGCGGGCGTCGACGTACCTCCTCGCCGTCGTCAACTATCACGTCGGGCAGGCGGCGATCGTGGGCTACCTCTATCGCGTGCGGCGCGTGCCGCTGCTGCGCGCGTCGGGATGGATCCTGTTCATCATCGGCATCAACGTCGGCACGCTGTTCCTGCTCGCCTCGGCGGGCGCGACGCGCGTCGACGGCGAGCTGAAGATGATGCGCTACATCCCGCTTCTGTGCGGCGTCGGCATCGTCGTCTACGCGGCGCTGCTCACGATAAAACCGCGCCTATTGGCCGAGCGACGCATTTTACAGCCACTCTTCGAGATGGGGATCAGCGGGCACGTCTATGGCGTCCTGGTGCGCTTGCCGCACATCGCGGTGCTGCTCTTGTGGCACTTCGTGTCGCTGCGCATGTTCGGCGTGCAGGTGACCGCGGGCGCGGCGCTGCTCTACCTGCCGGCCTACTTCGCGGTCTCGTCGCTGCCGATCAACGTCAACGGGCTCGGCGTGGCGCAGCTCGTCGCCGTGTACTTCTTCGCGCCCTACGCGCTCGTCGCCGCGGGCACGAGCGACGTGCACGCGGCGCAGAAGGCGGCGGTCATGGCCTATAGCCTGGCGACCTCGGGCATCTCGATCGTGCTGCAGCTCCTCCTCGGCCTCGTGTGCTTGCGCTGGGCGACGGCGCGCGGGCTCAAGCCACAGCCCGTCGAAGCGGTGGCGGAAGCGGCGGCCGGCTGATGACGACCTACGGACAGCCGCGGCGGCTCAACGTCGTCACCTTCATCATGATCCTCATGGGGCTCGCCGCCGGCTATTGGGTGTGGCGATTCTTCCCCGTCTACTTCGACGGCTGGTCGGCCGATCACGTGCTCAAAGAGGCCGCGACGGCCACCTACAAGCTCAACCGGCTCAGCGAGCCCGAGCGCAGCAAGGAGCTCAAGAAGCTCGTCGACAAGGCGGTCGTCGACATCCGCAAGCAAGCCAACGTCACCGATCCCGATCTGGTCGTGAACCTCGACATCGACGGCAACAACGTCGCCGTCTCGGCCGACTACAGCGTGGTCGTCACGCATCCGCTCATCACGCGCACCACGACCCTGCACTTCCACAAGTCGGAAACGGCCGACATCAAAAGGGTCAACTGGGAGTGACGACGCTGCGCGCTCTGGTCGCGCTGGCGCTGATGACGGCGACGGCGTGGGCCGAGCCGATGCAGGTCGTCGTGGTCAAGCGCGCCGGCGTGATGGCGTACGAGGAGGTGGCGGAGGAGTTCGCCGAGATGTGCCGCGTGCGCGCGCGCGTGGTCACGCTCGCCGACGAGACGACGCGGCCGCCGCGCTTTTCGGCGGACGATCTCGTCGTCACCGTCGGGCAGGAGGCGCTCGATGCCGTGCGCGGCACCAAGGCGCGCGTGATTCCGACCCTCGCGTTCGAGACGCCCGAGGGCCTGGTGGGGCCGCCGACGTCGCCGCATCCGGAGCTCATCCTGCACGTGCTGGCGATCGCGCGTGGCGCGCGCATCCACACCATCGGCATCGTGTTCGGGCCGCGCTCGACGACGGTGGTCGGGCAGGCGACCCGCGCCGCCGAGCGGCTCGGCCTGGCGACGGTGACCGCGCGCGTGGCCTCGGGGCCCGAGGCGGTGCGCGCGCTGCATGCGATGGCGAGCAAGGTCGACGCGCTGTGGCTGCCCGGCGACACCGACGTGGTGACGATCCAGGTGTTCCAGTACGCGCTGCGTCTGCAGCTCGAGCTCGGGCTGCCGGTGGCGGCAGCGACGCGGCAGCAGGTGCACTCGGGCGCGTTCGTGGCGGCCGACTTCGATCCGCACGCGGCCGGACGCGTCGCGGCCGATCTGGCCAATCGCTACCTCGAAGGGCGCAACGTGCCCACCGATCCGTCGGAGCTCGACATGTACTCGGGCGCGCGCGTGACGGTGAACACGCAGGTGGCGCGCCGGCTCGGCGTCGACGGCGAGGCGCTCTTGCGCATGGGAGCGCGCTTCGAATGAGCTTGAGGATCGACGGCGCGCCCAAGCCGCGACGACGCTTTCGCACGCGCGTGTTCGTGTCTCTGCTCGCGCTGGCGTTGGTCACCGCCGCCGTCGCCGGCGCCATCTTCTATCGGCTGCAGCTCGAGTTCATCGAGAAGGATCGCGCGCGCCGCGCCGCCACGCTGCTCACGTCGCTGGCGACGCAGGCCGAGCTCGGCGCCTACGCCGGCGACGCGGCGCTGTGCGATCTGCCGGCGCGGCGCACCTTGCGCGAAGACGACGTCGTGCTCGCCGGCGTCTACGATCCGCGCGGCAAGGAGATCCTGCTTTTGCCCGCGCCGGGCCTGGGCGCGGTGCCGCCGCCGCCGTTGGCGCGGCTCGGCTCGCTGCTCGCCGATCCCGACGCGCCGCCGGTGCGCTTGCCGGCCGAGGGGTACGACGATCTATGGGCGCCGATTGTGACCTCGGCGCGCCCCGCCGCCATCGCCATGTCGTCGGAGCCGGGCGGCGCGCAGCAGCGACGCGAAGTGGTCGGCCTGGCGCGCGTCGGCTTGTCGCTGGTGCCAGCGCGCGAGCAGCTCGCCGAGGTCTTGCGCACCGGCATGTACTTGGCCGCGTTCCTCGCGGTGCTCGGCGCGCTCGCCGCGCTCTTGATCGCGCGGCGCATCTCCGATCCAATCCTCGCGCTCGCCGCCGGCGCCGACGCGATCCGCTCGGGCAACCTCGACGTCGAGATCGCCGTCGGCTCGCAAGACGAAGTGGGCCTTTTGGCCGCGTCGTTCAACGCCATGGCCGCCGAGCTGCGCGAGACGCTCGGCAAGCTCGAGTCGCTCAATCGCAACCTCGAAGCCGAGGTCCTGCGCCGCACCGACGAGATCCGCCGCTCCGCCGAGTTCACCGCGGTGCTCAACGCCGCGCACGAAGGCGAGGAGCTCAAGCGCCTGCTCGAGGACGCGCTGGCGACCTTGATGGCCGCGACGGAGGTGCGCGCCGCCGCGATCCTCCTCACCAACGAGGAGGCGCTCGAGTTCGAGCTGCACTTCGCGGTCAACAAGGGCGACGACGCGGCCGCGTTCGGCCCCATGCCGCCGCACACCGCGCTCGCCACCGGCGAGCCGATCGTGGAGCCGACGCGCGCCATCGTGCCCGTGCTCTTCCGCGGCCAGCCCGAGGGCGCCATCGTCCTCGTCGAGCCGACGCGCGAGGCGATCGACTTTGCCGCGCGCGCCGCGGGCCAGCTCGCCATCGCGGTATCGAACGCGCGCGCGTACACGGCGCTGCAACACCTGGCGCGCGAGCTCACTGAGCGCAACGCGGCGCTGGTCAAGCAGCGCGATCAGCTGCAGGAGATGAACCGGCTGAAGTCGGAGTTTTTGGCCAACGTCTCGCACGAGCTGCGCACGCCGCTCAACGCCATCCTCGGCTACACCGAGCTCATCCACGAAGGGATCTACGGTCCGACGACGGGCGAGCAGCGCGAGGCGCTCGACGGCGTCGAGGAGTCGTCGCGCAATCTTCTGACGCTCATCAACCAGATCCTCGATCTGTCGAAGGTGGAGTCGGGCAAGGTCGAGATCTACGTGACCGAAGTGGCGATGCACGACATCGCGCAGCACGTCGCCGCCGAGGCGCAGGTTTTTTTGCGCGACAAGCCGCTCAAGATCAACGTGGTCGCCAACACGCGCATCGTGGTCAAGACCGACTCGGCCAAGGTGCAGCAGATCGTCACCAATCTCGTGTCCAACGCCGTGAAGTTTACTGACCACGGGTCAGTTACGATCGAGGTGGCGCCCGCGCGCGACGGCGGCTGCACCATCTCGGTCAAGGACACCGGCATCGGCATCGACAAAAAGGATCTGCAGCTCATCTTCGAGGAGTTCCGCCAGGTCGACGGCAGCTCGACGCGCAAGTACGCCGGCACCGGCCTCGGACTGGCGATCGCGCGGCGCTTCGCGCACCTGCTCGGCGGCACCATCACCGTGGAGAGCACGGTCGGCGTCGGCTCGACCTTCACGCTGACGCTGCCGCCCGAGCCGCGGCCGCGTCCGCCCGCGCCGCCCCCCGCGTCGCGGATCACCGGTACAATGCGGACGGTCCCGCCCGCGCCTTCGTCGGGCCCAGGAGCTACAAAGCGATGACCAAGACCGTGCTGCTCGTCGAGGACAACCCGCACAACCGCAAGATCTTCAGCGGCATGCTCGGCCACGCCGGCTTCACCGTGATCGAGGCCGAGGACGGGAACAAGGCGCTCGCCGCCGTGGAAAAGGCGCTGCCCGACGTCATCCTCATGGATCTGTCGATCCCCGGCGTCGACGGCTGGGAGGTGACGCGGCGCCTGAAAGCCGATGCGCGCTCGAAGGCGGTGCCGATCATCGCGCTCACGGCGCACGCCATGCGCGGCGACGAGGAGCGCGCTCGCGCCGCCGGCTGCGACCACTACCTGGCCAAGCCCATCTCGCCGAAAAAAGTGGTCGAAGAAGTCCGCAAGATCCTCAAGATGGAATAAAAATCCGTCCTTTACGGGCGAAGGTGATCTCGGTTAAAATCTATCGAGCATGGCGAAGCTGATCCTCACTTCGGGCGAGCAGCGACAGGAGTTCGAGCTCGCGCCCATCAACACCATCGGCCGCCATCCCGACAACTCGATCCAGATCCTCGACCGCATCATTTCCAAAGAGCACGCGCAGATCCTGCGAGGCGGCGACGGCCATTATTTGCTGCGCGATCTCGGATCGTTGAACGGGACCTACGTGAGCGGCTCGCGCGTGAGCGAAGTGGTCTTGAAGCACGGCGACGAGCTCGTGCTCGGCTCGACGCACCTCATGTTCGTCGAGCACACCGAGACCGAAGAGTCGCTCAATCGCGTGACCATCGCCCCGTCGTCGCTCGAGTCGATCGTGCGGCACAAGGTCGACGTGGCGCAGTCGGCGCGCGACTTTCTTCCCGAGAAGCAGCTCTTCGACGTCGAGCACCTGCGCCGCGACTACGAGAAATTGCGCATCGCGCACGAGCTCGGGCGCGCCATCGTCGGCGTGCTCGACCTGGAGCAGCTGCTGCCGCGCATCCTCGACAAGGCGTTCGATCTATTGCCCGCCGATCGCGGCGTCATCCTGCTCTACGATCAGGACGGCAAGCTGACGCCACGCTACGTCAAGCACAAGACCGGGCGCGACGACGATCAGATCGTGATCTCGAAGTCGATCATCGCCGAGGTCGAGCAGCAGAAAAAAGCGGTCTTGTCGTCGGACGCGACCATGGACTCGCGCTTCTCGGGCGCGCACTCGATCATCATGCAGGGCATCCGCTCGACCATGTGCGTGCCCTTGCTCCACGGCGACGAGCTCCTCGGCATCATGCACATGGACTCGCAGATCGCGACCAACGCGTTCACCGAGAAGGATCTGCAGCTCTTCACCGGCATCGCGGCGCAGGCCGCGGTCGCCATCCAGAACGCGCGGCTGGCCAAGAAGATCGAGACCGAGACCAAGACGCGCGCGCAGTTTCAGCGGCTGTTGTCGCCGAACCTCGTCGAGCAGCTGGTCGCGGGTAAGCTGCACCTGGAAAAGGGCGGCGAGCTGCGCGAGGTGACGATCCTGATCTCCGACATCCGCGGCTTCACGTCGATGTCCGAGAAGAAGGAGCCGGCCGAGATCGTCCAGATGCTCAACGAGTACTTCGAGGTCATGGTCGAGGTGCTGTTCCGCGCGCAAGGGACGCTCGACAAGTACGTCGGCGACGAGATCATGGCGCTGTTCGGCGCGCCGGTCGACATGCCCGAGGCGCCGCTCAATGCGGTGCGCTGCGCCGTCGACATGCAGAAGGCGCTGCGCGAGTTCAACCGCACGCGCATCGCCGAGGGGCTCGAGCCGATCAAGATCGGCATCGGCATCAACACCGGGCGCGTGATCACGGGCGCCATCGGCTCGACGCGAACACTGCAGTACACGGCCATCGGCGACGCGGTGAACACGGCGTCGCGGTTGTGCTCGATCGCCAAGCCGGGCGAGATCATCTTGTCGGAGTCGACGATGCGGCGCGTGGCCGAGCACGTCGATTCGGTGACGCTGGCGCCGGTGCGGCTCAAGGGCAAAGAGAACGAGCAGCAGGTTTATAATGTCGTCGGCATGAAGGGCGACGAATGGCGACAAGAACGAACTCGCCCGATGTAAGCTACGGCCCGTGCCGCGGCTCCCGCTCCTATTAATAGGTAGCCTTCTCGCCCTCGGAGGCGTCGCGCACGCACAGCCGCAGTTGGCGCCGGAGCTGTCGCCGCCCTTGCCCGAAGTCGTCGAGACGCGCGCGGTCGGCTGGCCGCTGATGCTCGACGTGCACGTGCTCCTCGGCGTCGAGCCGCAGGGGTCGCGCGGCTCGCCGATCGCGTTCGGCGCCGGCGCCGAGCTCTTGTGGCGCGCGCGCGTGGGCGCGTTCGCCGAGCTGATCTCGTCGGAGGGCACGGCGCTGATCGCGCCGACGATGAACAACGTGATGCAGCCGGGCTTCGCCGATCGCATCAGCATCCCCTTCGGCCTGGCGGCGCGGCCGCTGGCGCGCTGGTTCGTCGATCGCCGCGATTGGGTGTCGCGGCTGGCGACGGGATTCGGCATGCAGGCCGGCGTCGCCGTCGAGTACCTGCGCACCAATGACGACGACAAGACCACCGCCGGCTTGCACGCGGCCGTGTCGCTCGACGTGCCCATCTACGGCGGGCCCAAGCAGAGCGGCGTGGCGCTGCGGCTGTACGCGCGGCTCGTGGTCACGCCGACGGTGCACCTCGACAGCGACACCGTGTTCGAGCCCAACGTCGTGGGGCAGCTCTTCGCCGGCCTCGTCTACGTGCCGTGACCACGACGCCCGCCGAGCTCGAGATCTGGAACCATCGGCTGGCGCAGGTGGCCGAGGAGATGGGCGTGGCGCTGGCGCGCGCCGCGTTCTCGCCGAACATCAAGGAGCGGCGCGACTACTCGTGCGCGCTGTTCGACGCGCGCGGGCGGCTGGTGGCGCAGGCCGCGCACATCCCGGTGCACCTCGGCTCGACGGCGCTGTCGGTCGCGGCGGTGCTCGAGCGGGTCGCGCTCGGCGACGGGGACGTGGCCATCGTCAACGATCCGTTCGCCGGCGGCACGCATCTTCCCGACATCACGTTGGTGCGGCCGGTGTTCGCCGGCGCGACGCTGATCGGCTACGTCGCCAATCGCGCGCATCACGCGGACGTCGGCGGCAGCGCGCCGGGCTCGATGCCGGTCGGCGTGCGCGCGCGTGGCGAGGCGCTGCCCGAGGCGCCCGAGCTGCCGGCGGCGATGTCGCCGCGCTACGCGACCGCGCCGAGCCCTTCTTTGATCACGCGGCCGGTGACCATCGACGACGAAGGCGTGCGCATCTCGCCGCAGAAGCTCGACGACGAGGTGGTGGCGCGGCTGTGCGCGGCTGCGCGCGCGCCCGAGGAGCGGCGCGGCGATCTGTCGGCGCAGCGCGCGGCGCTCGAGGTCGGCTGCCGTCGCTTGCAGGCGCTGGCGGCGACCTGGGGCGCCGACGTCCTGGCCGCGCGCGCTGAGGCGCTCATCGAATATTCGGCGGCGCTCCTCGGCGCGGCGATCGGCGCCATCCCCGACGGCGTGTACGCATTCGCCGATTCGCTCGACGACGACGGCGCCGGCCGCGACGACGTCGCCATCCGCGTCACGCTGACCATCGCCGGCGAGCGCGCCACCATCGACTTCTCCGACAGCGACGACGAGGTCGACGGCCCGCTCAACGCCGTCTACGCGGTCACCTTGTCGGCGGTGGTCTACGCCTTCCGCCTGCTCTTGCCCGAGGACGCGCCGACCAATCACGGGCTCTACCTGCCGCTCGAGGTGATCGCGCCCGACGGCTGCGTGCTCAGCGCGCGACCACCGCGCGCCGTCGCCGCCGGCAACGTCGAGACCTCGCAGCGCGTGGTCGACGTGGTGCTCGGCGCGCTGGCGCAGGCGCTGCCGGCGCGCATTCCGTCGGCGAGCGCGGGGACGATGTCGAACCTGCTCTTCGGCGACGACGAGCGCGCCTACTACGAGACCATCGGCGGCGGCGCGGGCGCGAGCGCGTCGGCATCGGGCGCGAGCGCGCTGCAGACGCACATGACCAACACGCGCAACACGCCGATCGAGATCCTCGAGCAGACCCTGCCGGTGCGCGTGGTGCGCTACGCGCGGCGGCGCGGCTCGGGCGGCGGCGGCACGCACAAAGGCGGCGACGGCATCGTGCGCGAGCTCGAGCTGCTCGCGCCGACGACGGTGACGCTGATCGGTGAGCGGCGGCGCCGTCCCGCGTACGGGCTCGCCGGCGGCGGCCCCGGCGCGCTCGGCGAAGATTCGCTCACGCGCGCCGGCGTGACGGTGCGCCTGCCCGGCAAGATCACGTTCACGGCGCGCGCCGGCGATCGCCTCACCATCGCCACCCCAGGCGGCGGCGGCCACGGCGACCCGATGCGCGCCAAGTTCTGGGCCAGCATCCTCACCGGCGCCCCCCTCACCCTCGACTGACTTCAGAACACCAAGAACAATTCACAGGGAGATCAAGAGATCAGGAGAACACAACTCTTACAGAGGGATCCGATAGCGCCTGTCTGTGAGTGTCTTGATCTCCTGATCTCCTGATCTCCCTGTGAAATCTTTCTAGGGTTCCTTGGGGGGATCGCGCGGCTCGGCGGGCGGGTCGAGGGGGAGCCAGACGAGGAACTCGGCGCCGCGGCCCGGCGACGACGGCGCCAGCTCGATGCGCCCGCCGTGCGAGCGCACGATGCGCTGCGAGATCGCCAGGCCCAGCCCCGTGCCCTCGCCGACGTCCTTGGTCGTGAAGAACGGATCGAAAATTTTCGTCGTCAGCGCCACCGGCACGCCCGGGCCGCTGTCGCGCACGCTCACGCGCACGCCGTTTCCCTCGGGCACGGCGGTCAAAAAGATTTCGCCGCCCGGCCCGGCCGCCTGCGCCGCGTTGGTCAAGAGGTTCATGAACACCTGCTGCACCTGCCCGCCGCGGCAGCGCACGCGCGGAATCGGCGCGTACTGCCGATGCACCGTCACGCGATCGCGCAAGAGCGGCTGCAACAGGTGCAGCGTCGTCTCCAGCCCGGCGATGAGATCGGTCTCCTCGACCTTGCCCACCTGCGGCCGCGAGAACGCCTTGAGCCCCGCGACGATCTGCGCCGTCCGCTCGGCGCCCGCGCGCACGCTCTTGAGGAGCCGCTCCCAATCTTCCATCAGGAACTCGAAGTCGATGCTGTCCTTGAGCTCGCCCGCGCGCCGGCGCGTCTCGTCGGTGAGCTGCCCGCCTTCGTAGATCGCGATCAGGTTGATGAGGTGGCGGAAGTACTGCGCGAGAAAGTCGACGTTGCCGTACACGAAGTTGATCGGGTTGTTGAGCTCGTGCGCGATGCCGGCGACCAGGCGCCCGAGCGACGACATCTTCTCGTTGAGCACCAGCT
Source organism: Polyangia bacterium (assembly GCA_036494045.1). Classification (GTDB taxonomy): domain Bacteria; phylum Myxococcota_A; class Polyangia; order Palsa-1104; family Palsa-1104; genus JAQBQH01. The sequence goes on from DASXOU010000726.1 coordinate 16,021, forward strand.
GATCCTGCGCGCGCCGGAGCGCCTCGGTGCGCTCGAGCACCTTGCGCTCGAGATCCTCCTTGGCGCCGCGCTCGCGCGCCAGGAGCGCATGATACTTCCGCTGCACGCGCGACTCCGCCGTCACGTCGCGATAGGTCTCGAGCACCAGCCCACTTCCGAGCGGCGTCGACGTCACGATCAGCGTCAGATCCTCGCCGTCGCCGCGCTTGGCGTGGATCTCGTGCATGCGCAGCGGCTTTCCCGCCGCCACCGCGCGCCGCATGATGCAGTTCTCGGCGCAGATCTCGAGGTTGAACAGCTGATGGCACGGCGTGCCCGCCGCTGCCGCGCTCGCCACTTCGCGCGGCCGCTTGCCGGTGTACGCGTCGTACGCCGAGTTGCGATAGAGCACGCGATGATCCTGGTCGAGGATGACGGCGGCGTCGACGGCGCCTTCGAGCACGCGCTTGAGATCGGCGAACGCGTCGGCCACCGCGTCGCTGGTGCGTCGCTCGCTCATCCGTCGGCGAGCTCGGCTTCGCTCAGGAACGAGAGGTAGCGCTCGGGCAGCTCGTCGAACACCATCGAGCCTCCGCAGCGCTTGCAGCGAAACGCCGGCACGTGCGCGCGCCGATCGGGGAAGTGCTCGGCGACGTCGAGCAGCTTGTACTCGTCGCCGTGGCACGCCTCGCACACGTAGGGCGCCATGAACGAGCTGACGCGCGCGCGCCCGCGAAAGTTGTAGATGGTGTTGAGCTGCAAGACCACCGTCGGTGAGCAGCGCGCGAACCAGAGCGTGCGCACCATCTCGAGCCCGCGCACGAAGTTGACCCACTCGCGCACGCCGCACGAGTTGATGCGCGTGATCCCTTCGAGCGTCAGCTCGACGTTGCCACGCAGCGCCGCGCGCAGCTCCGAGAAGTCGGCGTTCTCGTCGATCTCGCCGCGCAGCGCCACGCGCAGCCACTCGCCGTCGCGCACGACCTTCCAGCTGAACGGCTCGCCTGCGTCAAGCCGCGCCATGCGTCCACCTCATGCTACGGGCTCGGCGCCCAGTACAGCGCCTTCAGATCGGGCATCCCCGGCTCCATCGGCGGCGGCACCAGCACGTCTTGTTCCTCGATCTTCACGACTTCCGGCTCGACCATCACCGGCCGTCGCGTGCGCGCGCCCATGCGTCCGGCGAGCGCGTGATACGGCTCGCCCGACGACGGCTTCCACCCGTCGAGCCCCGGCCCGGCGGCGCCGTGGCCGAGCACCGCCGTCTTGACCTTGTTCACGAGGTCGGGCGACAGCCCCGCCGCCACCTGGCAGAACGCGGGATTGGGCACGCGGTCGCGCACGTCGAATACCTTGTGCAAGCTGCCGCCCATCGACTCCGGCGCGAACACCGCGTCGGCCTTGTGCAGCGACACCGCCGCCACCGCCGCCGCCATCTCCGGCGCCCTGGCTTGCGAGGCGAAGAACTTTGAGACCTGGACCTCGCCGTCGAAGAGCGCGTTCGACAGGAACTCCGCGTCGCGCCCGCTGGTCGAGGTCACGCTCAGCTTCTTGCCCTGCAGCTCGTCGACGTGCGACGCCGTCGCCGAGAACAGCGCCCAGCGCGGCGCCACGTCGCCGCCCGACGTCGCCGTCGCCAGCACCTGGTAGGGCACGCCGCGCTCGGCGAGGTAGACGCCGTCGATGACGGCGAAGTCGACCTGCCGGTTCTTGATCGCGATCTCGAGATCGCTCGAGCGCGCGAACGCCTTGGCCGTCGCCGGCACGCCCGCCACCGACGAGACCTGCTGCGCCAGGCGATTGATGAACGTGAAGCGATCGCCGCCCGACTGAAACGGCGCGTTGGGCGCGAAGATGGCGATGGTGAGCGGCTTGTCCGCCGCCCGCGCGTCGCTCATCACGCCCGCCGCGAGCGCGGCCACCGCGATCGCCGCCAAGAG
>DASXOU010000727.1:0-14292 GCA_036494045.1 Polyangia bacterium
CAAAAGGTCGCGGCCGCGCTCGCGCCGACCGTGCGCAACCAGGCCATGCTGGTCGACGGCACCAAGGTGTCGGCGCTGCCGCCCGCGACGCTGCAGCAGCTCGCCGCCGAGATCGCGCCCGCAGCGCCGACGCGATGAGCCGCCCGCCGCTCACGAGCTGACGCACAAGCCGCTCGGCAGCCCGTGGCGACAACCACTCGGCGGCGCATCATCTCGCCACGACGGCGAGCGATCGTCGACGCTCGGAGGGCGACCGATGGACGAGCAGCAGATTCGGACGGCGCTGGACCGGCACTGGGCCGCGTCGCAAGCCGGCGACTACGTGCGCGAGCACGAGATCTATCACCAGGACGTCGTGCTCGATTATCCGCAATCGGGGGAGCGGATTGGTGGTCGCGACAACGTGCAAGCCTCACGCGGAGCACATCCGGCGCGGCGGCAGTTCGAGGTTCGCCGCGTCGTCGGGACCGGGAATCTTTGGGTGACCGAGCTCGTCATCGCGTACGACGATCGCCCGTACTACACCATCAGCGTCATGGAATTCACCGACGGCAAGGTGGCGCATGAAACGCAATACTTCTCCGATCCATTCGCCGCGCCGGCGTGGCGCGCGCGCTGGGTCGAGCGTCACTCGCCGACCTGATTCGCAGCGAGCACACTTGCTAATCGTGCCGTTGTTTTGTTCGCTCGCGCGCGGGCTTGCCCGCGACGGCCGTCCGGAGCGCGCGCAGCGAGTGACGGATGTGGTGGCCGAGGCTCTTTCGCCTGGCGTCGCCAATCCACTGCTCGAACGCTACTTTGAAGACGGAGATCCCGGCTTCGGCGGTCAGGCTCGCCGCCGGCTCGGCGACGCCACGGCCGCGCAGCGCCTCGGCCGCCGCCGCCGCCAGCGACGTGAGCTTCATGACCTCGCGCTCCTGCAGCTCCGGATGCGCGACGATGAGCGCGTGCCGCTGGCGCGCGAAGCTGCGGCGCTCCTCGAATCCGGGCGCGATCGCTTCCAGCCCCGCGGCGACGGCGTCGAGCGGAGCCGTCCGCGCCGGCGCGTGGGCGATGGACTCGACGATGACGCGCTGCAGGTCGGCCGCGCCGAAGAACAGGACCTCGCGCTTGTCGGCGAAGTAGCGAAAGAACGTCCGCTCGGTCAGGCCGGCGCGCTCGGCGATCTCGGCGACCGTCGTCCGATCGAAACCTCGTTCCTGGTACAGCCGCATCGCCGCCTCGGCCAGCCGGCCGCGCGCGTCCGGTTCCCAACGTCCCATGACGCCAGGATACGTCAGTTTCTGACATCACGCTATTGCAGTCACTGACATCAGGTGCTAGCTTGTAATGACAGCGACTGACATAGTGGCGTCGCGAGGAGGATTCTCATGCGTGTCTTCGTCACCGGTGCGTCTGGTTTCATCGGCTCCGCCGTCGTCCCCGAGCTCCTGCGCGCCGGCCATCGGGTCCTCGGGCTCGCGCGCTCCGACAAGTCGGCCCAGGCGCTGGCGGCGGCCGGCTCCGAGGTGCTGCGCGGCGACCTCAACGACCCCGAGAGCCTGCGCGCGGGCGCGGTCGAGTCGGAGGGCGTCATCCACCTCGGCTTCATCCATGACTTCGACAATTTCGCCGCCTCGGTGCAGACCGACCACCGCGCCATCCAGACGATGGCCACCGCGCTCGAGGGCTCGGGGCGTCCGCTCGTGATCGCGTCGGGGACGGCGCTGGTGTCGCCGGGACAGCTCGCGACCGAGGACATGCCGTTCACGGCCCAGCACCCGCGATCGGCCAATCAGGTGATGGCGCTCGGCTTCGCGGAGCGCGGCGTGCGCGTGTCGTTCGTGCGGCTCGCACCGACGGTGCACGGCGAAGGAGACCACGGATTTGTCGCGGTGCTGGTGCGGATCGCGCGTGAAAAGGGCGTCTCCGGCTACGTCGGCGACGGGAAAAACCGTTGGAACGCAGTCCATCGGCTGGATGCCGCGCCGCTGTTCCGCCTGGCGCTGGACAAGGCGCCGGCGGGGGCGATGTTGCACGCGGTCGGCGAGGAGGGCATACCGACGCGACAGATCGCGGAGCGGATCGGCGCCAAGCTCGGGCTCCCCGCCGCCTCGATCGCTGCCGAGGCTGCCGGCGCGCACTTCGGCTGGCTCGCCGGCTTCTTCGCAGGCGATCTGCCGGCCTCGAGCAAGCTGACGCGTGAACGGATGTGCTGGACCCCGACGCACGCCGGCCTGCTCGAAGATCTCGAAGCGGGCTACTACACCGAGAGCGCCTGAGAGCGCCCGTCGCCGGTTACTTGCAGCCGGCGGGCTCGGCCTTGATGTAGCGGCCGCGGCTCTCGCCGAAGGTGCCGCCGCCCGAGTAGTCCTGCTGCACGTTCACGTAGGCGATGCGGCAATAGCCGTCGTCGGCGGCGGCACTCTTGACCCACGCCATGCCGTACTTGTAGCGCACGCGCGGAAGCCCGTTGCGCAGCTTCTCGATCTCCCAGATCGGCGAGCTGACGCCGACCTCGAGGATCTGCGCGTCGGGAATCTTCTGCTTGGCGACCTCCGCGATCAGGCTGTCGTCGTCGTGATGCGTGTAGCCGCGCGGGCGATACTTGGGCAGCGTTCGCTTGGCGGCGTTGGCGAGCGCGTCGAAGACGCCGGTCATGCAGTGCCGATCTTTTTCGGAGATGCGATGATCGGTGAACCACTCTTCGCGCAGCTTCGGCGAGATGCCGGCCTCGAGATACTCGTTGCGATAGTCGCTCAGCTCGCGAACGTAATATTTGCGATCGGTGGCCTTGTAATTCTCGGCTTCGCGCAGCGTCTTGAGCGCGTCGCCGTAGTGCACCGAGTAGAACGCGCTGCCGCAGCCCTTCGGCGGTCGCGACGGAAGGTCGGCGTGCTCGGGCGGCGTCGCGTCCGCGACCGGCGGATCCGCTTGCGTGTCGCCGCCGCGGCTGCCGTGGCTGCCCGGGCTCCCGTGGCCGTGGCACCCGGCGACGAGCGCGCACGCCAGCGCCGTGACAAGAACAGGTCCTCGCTTCATGAAGGCCCCCCGCCCTCGACAATACCTGACGGCGGGATACACGGACAGTAGTGAAGTTGTTTCTTCGCAAGAGCGCTCGCATCCTCGCCGCGCTCGGCGTCATCCTCGTCGGCGTGACCGCGTCTGCGTCGCGTTGCACGCATGCCCTGTTGCCAGGCTTCCGCGCGCGCGCAGATTACGCCGCCGCCTCAAATCGTGAGGCTCGACGAGCTGCCGCTGTTTCTGCCGTCGCTGCGCTTCTCGTTCGCCGGGTCCAAGCGGATCGCTCGAAACCACAACTGCGGCGATGTCTGGTGCTGCTTGAGGCACCTCGGCTGCTGCTAGCCTACGAGCTCGTCGGTTGCAGATGAGACCGAACCGGCAGCGAGCGTCGGCACAGCTCTCGCCGCTGCCGGCTTCGGTCGCACAATGGCCGGCGCCGACCGACGACGGCGAATCGGTGTGAAAACCGTCCCTCCGCGCAATCGTCGCCCGAAGGTCGTGTTTTGCAGCGGATCGCGTGCTGTCGCTCTACGCGTGGTCAGCAGGCGCGCGAATCGTAGAGCGTCAGCGCGCGGCAGCTCGAGGCGCGCGGGGCCAACCAGGCGACGTCGGGGAATTCGAATCCGACCGTGCCGACGACGATCGGCCGCCGCTGCGCGACCGCATGGATCCGTTCGAGCACGCGCGCGAGCATCGCGCCGTTGCAGGGCGCGTAGAGGAAGAAGCGCGAGCCGTCGAGCGCGACCTCGGCCGCGTCGGCATGGGCGAACGTGATCTCGCCGAGCCCGAGCTCGGCGCAGCGGGCTCGCGCGGCGGCGACGAGCGGCGCCTGGATCTCGATCCCGTGCGCGCGCGCGCCCGAGACGAGGTGCGCCAGGATCAACGCGCGGCCGAGGCCCGCGCCCAGATCGACGAGCAGGTCGCTCGCGCGCACCGGCGCCTCGCGCATTCATCGCCAGGATCTCCTCGACGCCGCACGGCAGGTACGGCACGGCGCCGCGCGGCAGATCGGGCGCGTCGTCAGGCGGGACTCCGAACCCGAGCAGCTCGTCGAGCCACTTGTCGCGCTCGGCGAACGGCACCGCCAGCAAGCGCTCGACGAGCGCGGCCCCGCGCAGCATCTCCGTCATGGCTCCTCCACGCAGAAGGAAACACGGTTCCGGTTCGCCACGGCGCTGAAAATTTGCGGCGGCGCCCGGTTGCTGTTTTCCTGAGAGCGGAGGCGCCGAGCGATGAAATCCGAGTCGGCCGGTGGAGTCGTTTTCGACGGTGCGGGCCGCGTGGCGCTGGTTCGCCAACGCGATCGCCGCGATCGCCTGCGCTGGACCTTGCCCAAAGGTCGGCTCGACCCCGGCGAATCCGCCGAAGAAGCCGCGCTACGCGAGGTCTACGAAGAGACCGGCCGCCGCACCAAGCTCATCGGCATCCTCGGCGTCTACGACACCAAGCGACGCCGCACCCACTACTTCCGCATGCTGTCGGTGCGCGACGACGGTGTCTTCGACGACGAGACCGAGGAGGTCCGCTTCGTCAAGCCCGAGCGCGCGCTGCGCCTCTTGCGATCGCGCCGCGACCGCACCGTGCTCGGCTGGGCGACGGAACGCCGGCACCACGCCGGCGCGCGCGCTCAGCTGCTGCGCGCCTGAACCGGCGGCGCGATCGGGTCGACGACGGTCAGGCGCGGTGACGCCGTCGCGCCGGCGGCCGATTCCAGCTTTCGCGCCAGCGCGTGACAGGCCGCGACGAAGCGCTCGCCGCCACCGGCGAGCCAATCGCTCGACAGCCGCGCGAACAGCTGGTCGCGATCGTCGCGGACCAGTCGCGCCACGGCCAGCAGGCCCGGACGCGGATCGCGCCGCAGGCGCCGCACCGTCTCGTCGCCGTCGAGCCCCGGCGAGAGCGCCTGCTGATGCAGGTCGCGCGCGCGTTCGGTCGCGGCCAGCTCCAGCGCCTGGCGCAGCTCGCCCGAGAGCACCGCGACGTCGTGCAACGCGCCGAGCAGCTCCTGCAAGTCCTTGAGCCGGGCGATGAGCTCGCCGGCGCCCTCGACCTCGCGCCGCAGCGGCTCGAGGAGGTAGCGCAGCCGCTTGGCGGCGATGCGCGCCTCGTGCGCACGCTCTTCGTCGGCGACCGACTGCACGCCCGCGAGCTCGGCCAACAGCTCGGCGGCATGCGTCGCCAAGAGGCGCGCGGTCACGCCGCTCATGCAGTCGGGCCGCTCGTCGGCGGCGTAGAGCTGCGTCGTGTAGCGGCGCAAGCGGCGATCGAGCGCGTCCTTGAGCTGATCGAACCCGGTGGCCACGTCGCCGCGCACCTCGGCGTAGGCCGATTGCTTGCGCTGCTCGAGCCAGCCGATCAGCCAATCCATGCCGGTGCGATGCCGCGGATTCAAGCGGCCGCGTCGCGCCTGCAGCCACTCGATCTGAACTTCGCTGTCACGCGCGGCGCCCGTCGCCGCGGCGAGCGTCTTGACCCGCCGCCGCAGCTTGCGCCCGACGCTGTCTTCGAGGTGCGGACCGTAGGCGCGCAAGACGCTGCGCAGTCGGCGCAGCCCGACGCGCAGATCATGCAGCGCCTCGACGTCGCCATCGTCGGCGAGACGCTGGCGCGCGTCGGCCGCGGCGCTCAGGTGATCGAGCGCCAGCCAGCGGCACCCCTCCTCGACGCGCATGCTCAACAAAGTGGACGCCTTCATCGCCGTCAAACCTAGCAGCGATCGCAATCGAAAGAAAATTTGCGCCCTGGTCGCTCAGCCGTCGATCTCCGGCATCGGTTGATCCCGCAGGGAAGAACGCAGTAAGCAGTGAGCATGAACGCCTCCGAGAACATCACCAAGCGCATCGAGGAGCTCGGCGACTGGCGCGGCAAGGCGCTGGCGCAGGTTCGCCGGCTCATTCACGACGCCGATCCGGAGATCCTCGAAGAGTGGAAGTGGCGGGGGACGCCGGTCTGGTCGCACGACGGCATCGTCTGCACCGGCGAGTCGTACAAAGAGGTCGTCAAGCTCACCTTCGCCCGCGGCGCTGCGCTCGACGATCCGAAGCGGCTCTTCAACTCGAGCCTCGAAGGCAACACGCGGCGCGCCATCGACATCCGCCAGGGCGACAAGATCGACGAAGCGGCCTTCAAGAAGCTGATCCGCGCCGCCGTCGCCGCCAACGCGGCGGCCCGCCCGCGACGGCCGGCGCGCAAGAAGAAGTAGGCGCGCGAACATGGCTTGACACGTATATTCCCATGCGGGTATATACGTCGCGTGGAATCTGCGTTCGAGGTCATCGCCGAGCCCAATCGCCGCGCCATCCTGAGCCTGTTGGCCGCCTCCGAGCGCTCGGTGCAGGAGATCGAGCGGCGGCTGCGGATGGCGCAGCCGTCGGTGTCCAAGCACCTCAAGGTGCTGCGCGACGCCGGCTTCGTGCAATCGCGCGTCGACGCGCAGCGGCGCCTCTATCGGCTGCGGCCGGAGCCGCTCATGGAAGTCGACGAGTGGCTGGTGCCCTTCCGCCGCTTCTGGTCGGCGCACGTCGACGCGCTCGAACGCCACCTCGATGGCATGGATCGCAAACTCCGCGGGAAAGGAAAAAAAAGATGAGCCGCCGTGACGACTACGCACCGGGCGCCGCTGCCGGCGCCAAGATCGAGAAGGACGGAGACCAGTGGACGCTCGTGCTCGTGCGCGAGCTGCGCCATCCGCCGGCCAAGGTGTGGCGCGCGCTGACCGAGCCGGCCGAGCTGCGCGAGTGGGCGCCGTTCGACGCCGATCGCAGCCTCGGCGCGGTCGGGCCGGTCACGCTCACGACGGTCGGGGCGCCGACGGCGCAGGTATCGGAGACGACGGTCAAGCGCGCCGATGCGCCGAAGCTGCTCGAGTACAGTTGGGGCAACATGGACATCCGCTGGCAGCTGGAGCCGCACGGCGGCGGCACGCGGCTGACCTTGTGGCACAACATCCAGCGCGACTACATCTCCATGGGCGCCGCCGGCTGGCACATCTGCTTCGACGTGCTCGATCGGCTGCTCGCGGACGAACCCGTTGGCCGCATCGTCGCCGGTGATGCGATGAAGTTCGACTGGAAGCGGCTGAACGCCGAGTACGCCGCGCAATTCGGCATCGAAGCGCCGAAGCTCGGCGGCTGATTCCCGCGCTCGGCCGCCGCGTAATATAATGGTGCCGATGAGCGCCGCGGCGGGGACGACGATCACGGGCAAGACCCTTCTGGCGCGGCTGCGCTTCGCCGAGCAGCAGCTCGGCGCCGCGGCCAGAAAGCGCGTCCTCGCCAGGCTGCCGCCCGACGATCAAAAGGTCCTCGGCGGCATCCTCCTGCCCGTCGGCCGCTATCCGCTGGTGCTCAACGCGCGCCTCGACGGCGCCATCGCCGAGGCCATCGATCCGGCCAATCCCAAGCGCGTCTTTCGCCTGCTCGGGCGCAGCTCGGCGGAGCTGAACTTCGATCAATTCCACGCGACCTTGATCGCGCGCAACGATCCGCACGTCATCATGTCGCGCATCGGCGCCATGCGCCGCCTCTATTACGAAGAGGGCGAGTTCGGCTATGAGCGCGTCAGCGCCACCAGCGCGCGCATCTTCGTACGCGGCATGTCGACGGTGACCACCCCCGACTGCGAGAGCACCGCCGGCTTCTACGAGGTCGCCATCGCCCGCTCGGGCGGCCGCGACGTCGACGTGCGCCACCACTGCCGCCTCGACGGCGACCCCGACTGCACCTTCGACTGCAGCTGGCGGATCTAGCGATGCCGCCGCTCGCTTGCCTGGTCGTGTTCGCGCTGTGGGCGCTGGTGCTCGTGATCGCGTTGGCGCTGACGCGCGGCTTTCTCGTCCTCACCAGGCAGAAAAAACCGACCGAGTTTCCCGCCGGCGTGCAGCACGGCGGCGACGCCTACTGGCGGCTCAACCGCGCGCACCTGAACACGCTCGAGAACCTGCCGGTCTTCGCCGCCATCGTCATCGCCGGCGTGCTCGTGCGCGTCCAGTCGCCGATGCTCACGACGCTGCCCGAGGTGATCGTAGGCGCGCGCATCGTGCAGTCGTGCGTGCATCTGTCGTCGGGTTCGGGGATGGCGATCAACGTCCGCTTCACCGCGTTCGCGGTGCAAGTCGCCTCGATGATCTGGCTCGGCGTCCTGGTCTTGCGGACCGTGCTCTAAGGGTTCTGGGCCAGCGCGGCCAGGATCTTGTCGGCCACGCGATCGAAGTCGTCGAGGTCGCGGTCGTCGAGCGCGTCGACCACCCGCGCCGCCAGCTCGGCGCGCAGCTTCTCCACGCGGCTGCAGACGCGCCGCCCGGCGGCGCTGAGCTCGAGCAGATACTCGCGGCGATCCTCGTCGCTGCGCTGGCGGCGCACCAGCTCGCGATCGATGAGCGTCTGGAGGACGCGCCCGGTCAGCGTCGGATCGGTCTCGGTCGCGCGCGCCAGCTCCGCTTGCGAGATGCCGCTGTTGCGGCCGATGTAGCGCACGAACTTGGCCTGCGTGCCGCCCAGCTCCGCCGTCGCGTACGACTGCGCGGCGGCGGCCATGATGCGCCGCTTGACGGCGCCGAACTTGTCGATGAACTCGGTCGGTTCCCGTCGCCGTCCCATGCTTTTGAGGTACCAGAGACGGACGCGATTGACAAGGTAGACCCGTCTACTATATTCATGGACGGGTCTACTAATGACATCCTCCGCTCTCGATGACGACGGGCCGCTCGCGCCGGCGCTGGTCCGCGTCCTGCTCATCGCCAGCTTCGGCTCGTTCCTGCTCAACCTGAGCTCGACGACGGTCAACGTCGCCATCGATCCGCTGATGAAGGATCTGCACGCGCCCCTGTCGGAGATTCAGTGGATCATCACCGGCTACCTCCTGGCGCTGACGCTGGTCTTGCCCTCGTTCCGCTGGGCCGTCGAGCGGCTCGGCTCGCGCCGGCTCTACGTCTGGTGCCTCGTCGGCTTCACCGCGACCTCGGCGCTGTCGTCGCTGGCCTGGTCGGCGCCGAGCCTGATCGCGTTTCGCGTGCTGCAAGGCACCGTCGGCGGCCTCCTGACGCCGCTGACGCAGGCGCTGATCGCGCAGCTCGCCGGGCCCAAGCGCATGGGCCGCGCCGTCGGCATCATGTCGGTGCCAGTGCTGGTGGCGCCGGTGCTGGGGCCGGTCTTGGGAGGCCTCGTCATCCAGCGGCTGTCGTGGCGCTGGCTCTTTCTCTTCAACATTCCCTTCGGCCTCGCCGGCGCGTGGCTGGCGCAGCGGCGGCTGCCGTCGGGCGAGACCGCCGCGCGCACGCCTCTCGATCTCGTGGGGCTGGCGCTGCTCTCGCCCGGCGTCGCGCTCTTCGTCTGGGGCGTCTCGGCGTTCGGCCGCGCACACGGCGCGTTCTCGCCGCGCGTGATTGCGCCGCTCGCGATCGCCGTGGCGCTGATCGCGAGCTTCGTCGCCTACGCGCGCCGCCGCCCCACGACCGCGCTGCTCGATCTGAACGTCTTTCGCAATCGCACGGTGAGCGCCGCGCTCGCGACCTATCTGCTCGCCAGCCTCGGCACCTTCGGCGCGGCGCTGATTCTGCCGCTCTATTATCAGCAGGTCCGCGGCGCCTCGCCGCTGACGGCAGGGATGCTGATCGCGCCGCAGGGCATTGGCATGATGCTGACGCTGCCGCAGGTCGGACGGCTCAGCGATCGCTTCGATCCAGGCAAGGTCTGCATCGCCGGTGTCCTGACCGCGCTCGCCGGCACGATCGCATTCACGCAGGCCACCGACCACAGCTCGTATCTATTATTGAGCCTGTCGCTCGTGGTGCGCGGCGCCGGGCTGGGCGCCACCTCGACGCCGGCGCTGGCCGCCGCCTACAAGCACCTCCGGCGCGACGAGATCCCGAACGCGACCACCGCGCTCAACATCGTGCAGCGGCTCGGCGCGCCCATCGGCACCGCGACGATGGCGGTGACGCTGCAGCGCTTCGCCGTCGGTGCCGGCAAGTCGCCTGCGCTCTTGGCGCGGGCGTTCGCGCACACGTTCACCGTCTCGGCGGCGCTGGGCGCGCTCGCCCTCTTCGCCGCCTTCAGGCTCATTGCCGCCAACAACCCCGAGAGGACCACGCCATGATCACCGTCGAACGCAACAAGACCGCTCTTCTCGTCATGGATCTGCAGTCGGAGATCGTCACCATGTTCGGAGACAAGGCGCCGCCGCTCCTGGAGCGCACCGCCGGTCTCGTCGCCGCCGCGCGCACGGCGGGGCTGCCCATCGTCTACGTCGTCGTCGGCTGCCGGCCCGGCTATCCCGAGCTCAACCCGAAGAACGCGACCTTCGCCGCCATCGCCAAGAGCGGCCGCTTCATCATGAGCGAGCCGCCCGCCGCCAGCGTCGCGCCCGAGGTGCGCCCGCACGATGGCGACGTCGTGGTCGTCAAGCGCCGCGTGAACGCCTTTTTCGGCACCGACCTCGACCTCGTGCTGCGCGCCAAGGGCGTCGACACGCTCGTGCTCACCGGCCTGTCGACGAGCGGCGTCGTCCTCTCGACGGTGCGCTACGGCGCCGACTCCGACTACAAGCTCGTCGTCGTCAAGGACTGCTGCGCCGATCCCGACGAGGAGGTCCATCGCGTGCTCACCGAAAAGGTCTTCGTGCGCCAGGCGACCGTGACCAGCGCCGCCGAGCTCATCGCGGCGCTGTAGACGCAGTCCGGGAGCGCCCGCCCCAAAGAAGCGGGCCGCACCGTCGACAATTCGGGGACATAGCGCCGGGGGAGCCCGCCCGATTCCGGCACGTGGCGTGCTCTTGGGCAGCGCATGCGTAGGGTGACGTGCATCGCGGCGTTGGCGCTCCTCGGCGGCTGTCTCGGCTCGTACAGCCCCGGCGGCTCGACGGGCGGAAGCGGCGGAACCAGCGGCAGCGGCGGCAGCGCGGCGACCGGCAGCGGCGGCTCGTCGGGAGGCGGCGGCACCACGACCAGCGGCCCGACGTTCTACAGCGACGCGCTGCCGGCGTTCCAGAAGAACTGCATGCCGTGTCACGCCACCGGCGGCAGCGGCACGCCCGCGCTCGACACCTTCGAATCGGCGTCGACCAACATCAACGCCATCCTCGCCGCCATCGACAACGGCACCATGCCGCCGTTCCCGCCGGCGACCGGCTGCAACGACTACGTTGGCGAGCTGCGCCTCGCCGCGGCCGACAAGGCGACCATCGAAGCCTGGGCAAACAACGGCACGCCGGAAGGCGACGCCGCCGCCGCGCCGCCCTACTCGCCGCCGGGCACGACGCTGGGCACGCCCGATCGCACGCTCGGCGGCACGAGCTTCACGCCGACCTATCCGGGCGGCGCCGGCCCCAACGATCTCTATTGGTGCTATCCGCTCGATCCCGGCATCACGGTCGCGACCGATCTGATCGGCGCCGAGGTCGTGCCCGGCAAGCCGAACGAAGTGCACCACGTGATCATCTCGCGCGATCCGGGCGGCACGGGCACGGCGGGCAAGCCGGCCACCGGCTTCGAGTGCAACGGCGTCCCGGGACAGATGATGTACGCGTGGGTTCCCGGCTCGCGGCCGTTCCAGCTGCCCGAGGGCGTGGGCATGACGCTCTCGCCCGGCGACAAGCTCTACATGCAGGTCCACTATCACCAGAACCCGTCGGTGACGCCGTCGCCGGACACGACGACCACCAAGCTCTACTACGCCAAGGCGACGCAGGCGCAGCACGCGTGGACGGTGTGGACGGGAACGCCGACCTTCACGATTCCGGCGAACACCACCGGCTACAAGGTGAGCTCGACCTGCACCGTCAACGGCGACTGGCAGCTCATCGGCGTGGCGCCGCACATGCACAACCTCGGCACCGCGTTCAACACGACGGCGACGGCGTCGGCGGCGAACACCTGCCTGATGACGATTCCGCGCTGGGACTTCAATTGGCAAGGCGGCTACTTGTTGCAGCAGCCGCTGACGCTGAAGTCGGGCGACAAGATCGCGACGCAATGCACCTACAACAACAACACGGCGAGCTCGGTCAGCTTCGGCGAGTCGACCGGCGACGAGATGTGCTTCGGCTTCATGACCGTCATCGCGGCGTCGCAGCCGACCTTCACGTCGCTCATCAACACCATCGCCGGCCTGCCCAACATGTGCGCGCAGTGAGACGGCTCGGCCTGGCGCTGGCGCTGGTCTTCGTCGGGCTCACCGGCGTGGTGTGGGCGCGCGCGCGGGCGAATCGACCGCTGCACGTCGACTACTATTACATTCCGTATTGCATGTCGTGCGCGCGCGTGCGGCATGGGCTCGACGGGTTCAAGGAGCGGTTCGGCGCGCGCGTCGAGGTGCGCACGGTCGACTGCTTCAGCGACGAGGGCAAGGCGGCGGCGCAGAAGTACGGGTTCGTCACGCACGGCATCGTGGTGGCCGATCGCGATCGGCAGATGATCTTCGAGGAGAAGGACCACGGCGTCAGCGCCGACGACGTGCGCGTGATCGTCGAGCGCGAGCTGGCGAAGCGCTAGAGCCGCCTGCGCCGCCAGAGCGGCACGGCGAGGAGCGCGAGGGCCAAGGCGAAGGGGCCGAGCGGGACGTCGCCGGCGCCGCCGAAGCTGCAGCCGCTCTTGTGGCCGGTGCCGGTGTCGCCGTTGCCGCCGGTGCCGTTGCCGCCGGTGCCGTCGCCGCTGCCGTCGCCGAGGTCGTCGCTGCCGTCGCCGCCGTCGGGGCCGTAGCTGCCGAGATCGTCGCCGCCGCCTTCGGCGGGCGCCATGTCTTCCTTCTCGTCGCCCATGTCTTTGGCCGGCGCCTTGCCCATGTCGGCCGGCGGCGGATCGCCGGGCACGAGGTTGATGAGCGCTTCGAGCTGATCGTCCGGCGGCCCGCCCTGCGCCGCGTCGCTGAACCAGGCGACCGACTCCTCGACGATGCCGAAGTATTCCTTGTACGTACCAGGCACGCAGGCGGCGCCGGTCGGCCCCTGGAACGTGAACTTGAACGTGAAGGTCGCGTTCGGCGCCACCGAGCCGGTGACGTGCGCGGGGCGATCGGGCCCGAGCCAATCGGCGGCGACGAAGCGGCTCGACCGATCGCGCGGCTGCGTGGTGCCGAGCTTGGTGTTCGTGTCCCACGTCTTCGATCCGACGTTGCGCAGGACCAGGTTCGCCGCGACCGCCTGCCCACACTTGATGGTCATCGCCGTCGTCGCCAGCGGCCACGACTGGCTGACGAACTTGGCCGCCCACGGCGCGGTGTAGCCCCACTGCCCGAAGTCGTCGGCCTCCGATGCGTCGAGATCGCAGCAGTCGCTGTCGCCGCCGGCGGTGATGCCGTTCTGCGTCTGGCGCATCTGCGCGCGCGCGTCCCACTGCCCGCCCGACCACGCGTAGGTCTGCCAGCCCCACGAGATCTTGCCGGCGTCGAAGAGCCGCTGAATGACGTAATAGCCGCCGTAGGCGCCGGTGCGGTTGCGTCCGAGCACCGAGGCGACGCCGTCCATGTAGTCGTTGATCGCGGCCTGCTGTCCGGGCGTGGCGTCGAAGTCGACGCTGAAGTAGATCGGCCGCGTCGCCGGCATGCCGGCGGCGACGGCTTGCGCCTGCGCCTCCTTGGCGTCGGCGGCGCCTTGCGCGGTGCCGCTGAGCGCGTCGTCGGCGGCGTATTCCCAGTTGGAGACGACGTCGATGCCGGCGGCGATGAGCGCTTTCGCTTCGGCGGCGGTGAGGATCTTTCCGTGCGTCGACGAGTTGTCGACGCTCAAGTAGCGCGCCGCGAACGTGTAGCCCTCCGAGTGCAGCGATGACACCGACGGGCGCGCGAACGAATAGTCGAGCCCCTTGCGCGAGGTGATGGCGGAGCTGGTTTCGTCGACGGCGCCGTCGACGCCGCCGCCGGTGCAGCCGGCGACGAGGAGAATTCCAATCGATAATGAACGAATGAGGATAGGCATGGCGCGTCGGTAAAGCACCCGGCGGGCCAGCGCTCGCGTACACGATTCTAGTGAGTTGGCGACGGCGGCGCGCAAACGATCGTGTGCAGGTGAAACCGATCGATCTCAGTGGATCGCGCGATCGCGCGCGCTCAGCGCCACTCGGCGATCATGTCGAGCTCTTCGTCGCCGTCGCCGCCGCCGCGCGCCGCGGTCACGCGCACGCTCTTGGCGCCGCACGCCTCGAGCACCGCCGTCGAGGCGCCGATCACGTTTCCCAGAGCACGCGATCGAAGCCGACGCAGCCGCGATAGTGCGCCTCGCAATGACCGGCGCGCGCCGTCGGGACGCTGAGCGTGCCGGTGTCGTAGTAGCGCGCGAACAGCCGGTGGCGTGCATCGC
>DASXOU010000728.1:0-7580 GCA_036494045.1 Polyangia bacterium
CGTCGAAAAAGAAAAAGACGCGCAGGAAAAAGCGGACAAGGCGAACAAGAAAGAGGGCGGCCAGGCCGCTCCCGAAAAGCAGGAATAGCTGCTATGATTGTTCGGCGCCCGTGCCGAAAAAGTTCACGATCCTGGTCTGCCGCGGGCCCGAATGCGGCGACAAGCGCCACTCCGCCGACGTCCACGCCGCCTTCAAGCGCGATCTGACGACCACGCCGCTCGGGGGCAACGAGGTCGTCCTCGATCTCTACAGCTGCTTCGGAAAGTGCCAGCGCGGCGTCAACGTCCTGGTGCGCGAGAACCTGCCCACCGACAACCCGATGATGCTGCGCCTCATGCCCACGGCGGGTGGTCGGGCCACGCTCTACCACCGCGTGATGCCGTCGGAGGCGAAGCGGATCCTCGAGGAGCACATCGCGCGCGGGCAACTGCTCACGGAATTCACGCAGCGTAAGTAGACGACGCCGCGACCCATGATAGGATCCGGGGTCAATGCGCTCCGCTTCGCTTGCCCTATTGCTGTCCCTGACGGCGGGCTGCTCGGGGGGTGGCGACGACCAGCAGAAGGCCAAGCTGGCCACCGACCTCGTGCAGTGCCGCAATGATCTCTCCAACCTCAAGGATCAGCTCGCCGAAGCCAAGGTGCAGCTGCAAAAGGCGCAGGAGGCCAAGACCTGCCTGCTCGAGCCGATCGACTTGAAGGCGGCGAACGCCGGGCAGAAGCACATGGAAGGCAACATCGCGCCCGACGCGGTCGTCAAGGTCGTCAAGCAGAACTCGGGCGGGCTGCGCGCGTGCTACGAAAAGGCGCTCAAGCGTAAGCCCGACCTGCAGTACGTCTCGGCGGTGACGGTGCACTTCCAGATCGCGAACACGGGCGCGGCGCAAGCGGTGAACTTTACGCCGCACACCGATCCGGAGATGGAGAAGTGCATGGCGGGGACGATGGAGAAGTGGAAGTTTCCCACGTTCCAGGGCGATCCTGTCGCGTTCGAGCAGCCGGTCAATCTCGTCGCCAAATAGGGGGTGGAAGGGGGCGTGCAGCCGCGGGACATCAAGCGACGTCTGAAGGAGCTGGCGGCCGCGCTCAAGGCGGAGCCGGGATCGATTCCGAAGCGCTTGGAGCTGGCGGCGGTCTTGCGCGAAGCGGGACGGCCGGCCGAGGCGATCGATCTCTATCGCGGCGTGGCCGAGGCCTACGCCGAAGACGGGCGCCTGGTGCAGGCGATGGCGGTGTGCAAGGGGATCCTCGACATCGATCCCGAGCACCGCGACACGCTCGAGATGTTGGCGATCCTGGCGACGCGCAAGTCGCAGCGGCCGCCGTCGGCGATCGTGTCGCAGACGATCGCGGGGCGCTGGGTGGCGGAGCCGACCGGCGAGCGGCTCTACGAAAAGGACGACGAAGGGACGCGCGCGGGCACGCAGAAGACGCCGTCGGCCGAGCGCGTGTTCGCCGACGCCGACGCGGAGGTCGAGCGCACGCCGGCGGAGTCGGAGATCCTGACGCCGGCGGGCGGTGACGACGAGCGCACGCCGATCGGCGATCCGAACCTGACGCCGGTGCCGCCGGGCGATCTCGAAGGTCCGCTCAATTGGCGCGCGCGCTCCATGCACGAAGAGCCGACGGGGCTGGGGCGCGATCTCGACGAGACCAGCGCCGGGCAGCACGATCCGGAGTCGACGCGCGCGGGGCACGGCGAGGGCTCGTCACGCAAGAAGTGGTCGCACGCGCCGCGCGTGGCCACGCCGATGGCGCCCTTGGCAACGACGCCGCCGCGTGACACCGATCCGTCGCTCGATTTTCCCGACGAGACCAAGCGCGCGGCGCGCGGCCATCGGCTGCTCGATCTGCCGCCGGCGGATCCCAACGCGGATCCCGCGGATCCGAGCGACCACGAGCGCGACGAGGAGCGCATGGGCGCCACGCTCGAGGCGCTGCGCATCGACACCGATCGCATGGCCACCGTCACCGACGAGGAAGTGGCGGCGGAGGCGGCGCGCGAGGTCACGCGGCGCGAAAAGTCGCGCAAGCTCGAGTCGGGGCGGCTGCCGCCGATCCCCAACGAGCTCACGTTCGGCGACGAGGATTCGGCGGTGCAGATGCTCCAGGACGTAATCGACGGGCCCTTTCCGCGGCCCGAGCTCACCGTCGAGCCGCCGCCGTTTCCGCTGCTGTCGGAGCTGCCGCGCGGCGCGTTCATGGAGCTCTTGGCGCGCCTCAGCGTCGTGCGCCTGAAGAAGGGCGAGTGGGTGCTGCGCGAAGGCGAAGCGGGCGACGCCTGCTATCTCATCGCCGCCGGCAAGGTGCGCGTGACCAAGGCGCAGGTGCAAGTCGCGGAGCTGGGGCCGGGATCGTTCTTCGGCGAGTTCGCGGTGCTGTCGGATCAACGGCGGCACGCGTCGGTGCAGGCGGTCGAGCCGATCGAGCTGCTCGAGATCCGGCGCGACCTCATCGACGAGCTGGTGGCCGCGCATCCGGGCGTGGCGCGCACGCTGCGCACGTTCTATCGCGAGCGCCTGTTGCAGACGCTGGTGGCGACGGCGCCGTTCTTCCACGGCCTCGGCGCCAAAGAACGGGCGTCGATCGCTGAGCGCTTTCGGCCGCGGCGCTTCGGGCGCGGCGCGCAGATCATCGAGGAGGGCGCGCCCGGCGGCGGGCTCTACTTGATCCTGGTCGGTGAGGTCGACGTGGTGCGCGCGGCCAAAGATGGATCGATCGTCAAGCTGGGGACGCTCGGCGAAGGATCGTACTTCGGCGAGATGTCGCTTTTGCGCGGCGGCGTCGCTTCGGCGACGGTGAAGGCGACGCGCATGACCGAGGCGGTGCAGCTGCCGCCGCGCGATTTCTACGAGATGGCGTCGCAGCACCCGGTCTTGTGGGAGCAGCTGCGCACCGAGGCCGAGCGGCGCGAGATGGCCAACGTCGCCATCCTCGCCGGCGAGGCGCGCAAGAGCGACAACTTCTACCTCGTCTGAGACTTGGCCTCGAGGATGAGCCGCTCGTAGGCGAGGCCGGCCTCGCGCACGGTCGCGTGCAGCGCGGCGTCGGGGAGTGGCTGCGCGGCGCCGTCGGCAAAGAGGACGGCGATGATGCGATCGCGGACGGCGACCGGCATCACCAGCACCTCCGACGACACGCCGCCGAGCGCGTGGGCGAAGGCGCGGTTGGCCGGCGTCTCCGGCAAGGGGCCGCGATAGGGCAGGCGCGAGGCGATGACGTCGCGAAAGAGCGAGGGCGCCTCGACGTTGATGACCAGCTTGCGCACGGTGCCGGCGTCGATGTCGGTGCCGCGCGCGTCGTGGCCGATGAGGATCGACTTCTTCATGACGAAGAAGGCGCCGCGGCGCATGATGAGCGAGACGTAGTTGAGCACGGTGGCGGCGATCTCGTCGCGATCGCGCGCGGCGCGCAGCGCGGCCAGCGGCGGATCGGGCGCGGTGATCTGCGCGAAGCCGGGCAGCGTGTCGGAGCGCTTGCGCTCGCGCGGCTCGGCCTTCTTGTTGGTGAGCAGGATCGGCTCGTCAGTGACGATCTCGTCGTCTTCGGGCGCGTAGATCGGCTCGTAGTCGTCGGGCGGCGGCACCGGCATCGGCAGCGGCGTGGCGTCGGCGTACTTGACCTTCGTGAGGAGCACGATCTGCTCCTCGATCGCTTCTTTGGACGGCGTGGACGGCGGTCCGGCCTTGCCCGGCTGGGGCGGCGGCGGCGACGGATTGGGCGCGCGATCGGTGGGCGCCTCCGTCGACGGACCGGGCTTCGCGCCCGACGGGCGGGCGATGCGCGCGCCGTAGCGATCGGCGGCGCGCGGCGAGGTGAAGCGCACGCCGTAGTGACGCTCGATGCCGTCGCGCACCGCGCTCTCGGTGGCGACCACGCGCACGATGAAGCGATCGGCGAAGAAGGCAACCTCGTCGGTGGCGTGGTTGTCGGTGGGATCGGCCATCGCCAGCACCAGGCCGTCGCCGTCGAGCTCGAGCGGCAGCACGCGAAACTCCGCGGCCATGTCGGCGGTGACCAGCGCCAACACCTTCTTCGGCACCTCGACGAGCTGATGATCGGGGACGCGCGGGATCATGAGGCGGGTCTTGTAGAACTCGGCGAGCTGCTCCTCGTCGACGAAGCCGAGGCGCACCAGGCACTCGCCGAACGAGCCGCCTTCGCGCTCTTGCAGCGCCGCGGCAGCGGCCAGGTCTGCCGGCCGCAGGACCCCCGTCCGGAGGAGCAGCGCACCGGGCATGTCGGCCATCGCCCTTCCATGTTTGGCGACGGGCGGCGGCCATGTCAAGGTACGTTCATGTCGCGCGTCTATCTCGATCACAACGCCACGACGCCGCTTCTGCCGGCGGCGCGCGCGGCGATGATCGCGGCCATGGACGAGCTCGGCAATCCGTCGTCGCTTCACGCCGAGGGTCGGCGCGTACGGGAGATCGTGGAGCGGGCGCGCGACGAGGTGGCGCGCGCGGTGGGCGGACGGCGCGAGGAGATCGTGTTCACCTCGGGCGGGACGGAGGCGAACAACCTGGGCCTTCGGCTGGGCGCGCGCGCGGTGGTCTCGGCGGTCGAGCATCCGAGCATCGCAGGCGGCGAGCGCGTGCGCGTCGACGGCGCGGGGCGTGTCGATTTCGACGCACTGGCGGCGACGGCGGCGACGGGCGACGTGGTGTCGGTGCAGCTGGCGAACCACGAGATCGGGGTCGTGCAGGATCTGCCGGCCGTGGTCGCGGTGGCGCGGCGCACCGGCGCGCGCGTGCACACCGACGCGGTGCAGGCGCTCGGCAAGATCGCCGTCGATGCGCACGCGCTCGGCGTCGACGCGCTGTCGGTCTCGGCGCACAAGATTGGCGGACCCAAGGGCGTGGGCGCGCTCTGGCTGCGCGACGGGCTCGACGTGGCGCCCATCGTGCGCGGCGGGCATCAGGAGCGCGAGCGGCGCGCGGGCACCGAGAACGTCGTCGGCATCGCCGGCTTCGGCGCGGCCTGCGCGGCCATCGCGCGCGACGAGGGCGAGCGGCTCTCGGCGCTGCGCGATCGCTTCGAGCGCGGCGCGCGATCGCTCGGCGCGCGCGTCGCCGCCGCCGATGCGCCGCGGGTGCCGACGACCTCGTACGTCGCCTTCGACGGCGTCGCCGGCGAGCTCCTCATGCAGGCGCTCGATCTCGACGGCATCGCGGTGTCGACGGGGGCGGCCTGCAGCTCGGGCTCGCTCGAGCCGTCGCCGGTGTTGCGTGCGATCGGCTTCCCCGAAGGCATCCGCGTCTCGCTCGGCGCCGGCAACAGCGCCGACGACATCGATCGCCTGCTCGCGTGCTTGCCCATGCTTCTCGACAGGATCAGGCGGGCGTGAGGATCGCCAGCGACTCGACGTGCGGCGTCTGCGGCAGCATGTCGTAGGGCACGACCGATCGCGCCACGAAGCCGTCGTTGCCGAGGAGCGCCAGATCGCGCGCCAGCGTGTCGGGCGCGCAGCTCACGTAGACGATCATGCGCGGCCTCAACGCCGCCGCCGCGCGCAACACCGGCTGCACGCAGCCGCGCCGCGGCGGATTGAGCACCACCACGTCGGCGGCGCCGAGCTTGCCGAGCTCGGCCTCGACGTCGCCGACGACGAAGCGCACGCGCGTGGCGTGGTTGAGCTGCGCCGAGGCCTGCGCGTCGGCGACGGCGCGCGCGTGCTCCTCGATGCCGACGACCTCGGCCGCGCCGCGCGCCAGCGTCAGCGCGATCCCGCCCACGCCGGCGTAGGCGTCGACGACGCGCTCGGTGCCGGTGAGCGCCGCCGCCTCGGCGACGTCGGCGTAGATGCGCGCGGCCACGTCGCGGTTGACCTGGAAGAACGCGGTCGACGACAGCCGCAGCTCGACGGTGCCGACGCGATCGGGCAGGTGCGACGCGCCGGCGAGCACGCGCTCGGCGTCGCCGTAGAGCGCGTTGCCGCGCGAGCGGTTGATGTTCTGCACCACGCCGGCGACCTCGGGACGCGCGGTAATGAGCGCGCGCGCGATCGCTTCGCCGGCGGCGAACGCGTCGTCGGCGGTCACTAGCGTGACTAGCACCTGACCGAGGTGGTTGACGCGCAGGATCGCGTAGCGCAAGAGGCCCTCGCCGCTGCGCTCGTCGTAGCCGCGGACGCCGTGGCGCGCGAGCTCGTCGCGCAGCGCCGCGGCCACGTCGTCGAGCGGCGCCTCGGCGACGCGGCAGCCGGCGAGATCGATGACGCGATGCGATCTCGGCGCATAGGCGCCGAGCACCGGCACGCCGCCGCCCTCGCCGGCTGGCTCGGCGTACACCAGCTTCGACTTGTTGCGATAGCCGAGCGGCCGCGGCGACGGCACGCACGCCGCGACACCGGCGCCGACGCCGGCGCGCGCCAACGCGGCCGCGACATGATCGCGCTTCCACTCGAGCTGCGCGGCGTAGGCCATGTGCTCGAGCGTGCAGCCGCCGCAGGCGCCGTAGGCCGGGCAGACCGGCGCCACCCGCGCCGGGGACGCACGCGCGATGGCGCCGATGGCCGCCCACGCGTCGGGCCGATGCGGCGATACGTGCGCCACCGTCGCGTCGAGCTCCTCGTCGGGCAGCGCGCCGGCGACGTGCACGCGCACGCCATCGACCACCGCCACGCCCGCCGCTTCGTCGTCGAGGGCGCCGATCACGAGCTTCAGGTGATCGCCCTTGCGCACGATTGCAATGTAATGCAACTTTCGCCGCGATGGTTAGCTCGAACACACCGATCGCTGTCGCGTTGTCCGGCGGCGTCGATTCGGCGACCGCCGCGGCGCTGCTCGTCGAGGCCGGCCATCGCGTCGTCGGGCTCACCATGCGCCTCTATGACGCGCGCGGCACCACGGCGGCCGTCGGGCGCTGCTGCGGCCCGCGCGACATCGAGGACGCGCGCCGCGTCGCCGCGCACCTCGGCATCCCGTTCTACGTCTGCAACTACGAGGACGAGTTCCACGCCCGCGTCGTCGACGACTTCGTGGCCGAGTACGTCGCCGGCCGCACGCCGAACCCGTGCGTGCGCTGCAATCAGCACATCAAGTTCACGCCGCTCCTACAGCGGGCGCGCGCGCTCGGCTGCGCGACCTTGGCGACGGGACACTACGCGCGCATCGACGAGGGCGCCGACGGCGTCTTGCGCCTGGCCCGCGCGCGCGATCGCAAGAAGGATCAGTCGTACTTCCTGTTCAACATGCCGCCCGCGGCGCTGGCACAGGTGATCTTCCCGCTCGGCGACCTCGACAAGGACGCCGTGCGCGCGCACGCCAAGCGGCTCGGGCTGCCCAACTGCGACAAGCCCGAGTCGCAGGAGATCTGCTTCGTCCCCGACGGCGACTACGCCGCGTTCGTGGCCAAGCGCGCGCCGGCCGTGGCCGCCGGCGAGATCGTGGACGGCGACGGCCGCGTGCTCGGCGCCCACGACGGCGTGCACCACTTTACGATCGGCCAGCGCCGCGGCATCGGCGTCTCCGCCGGCGACGGCCAGGCGCGCTACGTCGTCTCCGTCGACGCGCTCACCCGCCGCGTGACAGTCGGCCCGCCCGCGGCGCTCGCCCCCGACACCCTCGACCTCGACGAC
>DASXOU010000729.1:0-10122 GCA_036494045.1 Polyangia bacterium
CTCGCGCTCGCCGCCGCCGGTGTCAGCGCCTATGACGGCGACGCCGCGCACGCGCCGCCGGGCGCGAGCGTGCGCGGGCTGCAGGCGCGCGCGCTCGCGCCGGCGCTGCCCGAGCCGAAATCGGGCACGCTCGTCGACCGCGCGCTCGTGGATTTCTTGGCGGCGCATGCGGCCTTTCGCGCCGGCGACAGCGACGGCGGCGACGCCGCGCTCGCGCGCCTCGGCGAGCGCGCGCCCAAGTTCGCGCCGGCGATGATGCTGGCGGCGCAATTGTGGGGCGACGACAGCTCGCGGCCCTCGCGGCTGGCGCGCGATCGCGGCCGCCGCGCGCTCGAGCGGGCGCTGACGCTCGATCCGTCGCTCGATCGCGCGCGCTACAACCTGGCGCTCTACGAGCTCAACAACGACAAGCCGCGCGAGGCGATCGCCCGCCTCGACGAGGTCGCCCATCCGCGCTCGTGGCGCTTCTACTTCGCACGGCAGCAGGCGCTCAAGCAGCGCGGCTGGCAGCGCGAGGCCGACGACGCGCTCGCCGAGGCGCGCCGCCGCGATCCGGAAGCGTGTCCGGCGCTCGAGGCCGACATCCTGCGCCGACGCGAGCTGCACGACGTGCGCGGCGCGCTGGCGCTGGCGCAAAGAGCCAGCGTCTGCGACGGCGGCTCCGACGAGCTCGCCGATCTGTTGCGCACCACCGGCGATCTCGCCGGCGCCATCACCGAGTATCGCCGCCTGATCGCGCTCGATCCCAACCGCGAGTCGTGGCGCGCCGGCCTGGCCGAGTCGCTGGCGCAAGCGAGCGACCCCGCGCACGCCGCCGCCGAGTTCGCCACGCTGGTGGCGCGCTATCCGCGCGCGGCGCACTATCGGCGCGAGCTCGCCGACACGCTCTTCTCGCTCGGCGAAGCGGCGCGCGCGCGCAAGGTGATCGAGGGCGGCCTGGCGCAGACGCCCGAGAGCCAGGAGCTGCATCGCGCGCTGGCCGCCTTGTGCGACGAGAAGGAAGGGCGCTGCCCCGGCATCATGGATCCGTTCCGCGTCGACGGGCACGCCATCATCGCCGCCTTCGAGCGCGACAAGACCAAGCCGAAGTGGGACACGCCGGCGGTGATCGTCCTCGATCGCACGGTCACACGCGTCTTTCCCACGGGCGCGCGGCTCACGCTCACGCACAACATCATCCGCGTGCAGGACAAGGACGCCATCGACAAGTTCGGCGAGGTCGAGATCCCCGCCGACGCCGACGTCTTGACGCTGCGCACGGTCAAGGCCGACGGAACGACGCGCGAGCCCGAAGAGCTGATCGAGAAGGACACGATCTCGGTGCCCGATCTCGAGCCCGGCGATTACGTCGAGTTCGAGTACGTCGATCCGGCGGCGCCGCCGGGCGCGTTCCCCGGCGGCTTTTTGGCCGAGCGCTTCTTCTTCCGCTCCTACGATGCGCCGCTCTATCGCTCCGAGTATGTCGTCGCCACGCCGCCCGAGATGAAGCTGCAGGTCGATCGCCGCGGCGAGAACGTGGCGCCGATGCGCACCGAGAGCGCGCACGGCCTCGCCGTCTATACGTTTGCGACCAAGCTGCAGCCGCAGATCTTCGCCGAGCCGTCGTCGGCGCCGTTCGCCGAGTTCCTGCCGTCGGTGCGCGTGGCATCGGGCTTGTCGACGCAAGGCTGGAAGGACTATCTCCTCGACGGGCAGCTCCTGGCCGCGCGCGCCAACCGCGAGCTCGCCGGCGTGGCCGCTTCCGTGACCAAGGGGCTCACTCGCGACGTCGACAAGGCGCGCGCGATTGACGAGTGGGTGCGGCGCCACGTCAAGGGCGGCGGCGGCGCCATCGACGAAGCGGCGACGTCGATCCTGGCGCGCGAGGAGGGCAACCGCATCACGCTCGAGGCCGCGCTCGACGGCGCCGCCGGCGTGCCGACGCGGTTGTGGCTGGCGCATCCGCCCAAGGACGCCGAGCTCGACGGCGAGCTGCCCGATCTCGAAGGTTTCGACGAGCCGCTCCTCGTCGCCGGCGGCCTGTGGATCGACCCGCGTTATCGCCACGCCGCCACCGGCTTCGTGTCGCCGCCGTTGCGCGGCGGGCGCGCGTTCGCGCTCGCGCCCGGGCCGCTGGCGATGACGCGCGTGCCGACGGCGAGCCCCGACGATCGGCAAATGGACTTCGACATGCGCCTCGCCGCCGACGGCTCGGCCGAGGTCAGCGTGCACGAGACGCTGCGCGGCTGGCCGGCGCTCGAGTGGCGCGAGGCGCTCGAGAAGCTCGCCGCCGATCGCGTCGGCGCCGAGTTCGAGCAGCACACGCTCGGCTTCCACTTTCCCGGCGCCTCGTTGATCGCGCTGTCGTGGGAGGGCAAGGACGACGACGCCGGGCCGTTCCGCGTCGCCTACAAGTTTCGCGCGCCGCAGCTCGCGCGCCGCGTCGGCCGCGGGCTGGTCCTGCCGGCGCCGTTTCCCGCCGAGCTCGGCAAGCGCTACATCGGCGTGGCCGCGCGCGAGACGCCGCTCGCGGTCGACTACGCGCCGCCGACGCACGTGCACGCGCGCATCGCCGTGCCGGCGGGGATGGTCGCGTCGCTGCCGCCGCCGGTGCGCGCCGAGGCGCCGTTCGGCAGCTTCGAGCAGGCGGCGACCGCGGGTGCGCCGTCGACGCTGGAGCTCGACGCGCGCTTCGCCATGTCGGACGCGCGGCTGCCGGCGCGCGACTATCGCAGCATCGTCGACTTCGCACAGCGCGTCGACCGCGCCGAGGCCAAGGCGCTCGAGCTGCGGCCCGTCAAGTAGCCCCGATCACGGACTTTGCATGCGCAGCGCGGGTACGATGCGGCATGCGCATCTGTGTCCTCTTCGCGTTGCTGCTGGCGAGCGGGCCCGCGTTCGCCGATGCCGCCGTCGGTGATTGCAAGCCCAACGACAGCGGCGGCTGCGGCAGCGATCATACGTTCCACTATTGTCCCGCCGACATGTCGATCGTACCGACGCCCGACATGGAGCGGCCGCGCGATCTGACCATGCCGCCCGACGCGCGCCGCGAGCGCCGTCGCAAGCAGGAGGCGCACGGCCGCGGCCTGGTGCTCTTGTCGGGCCTGAGCTCGCTGGCGATTGTTCTGTTGCGCCGCCGCTACAAGACGAGCAGGCCGACGCCGGCGGAGAACGCGTTGGCGGCGAGCGCCACGAGGAAGGATTCGTGAAGCGGCAGCCGGCGGCCGAGCGCGCGCGCCGCGGCGAAGATCAGCGCCGCTTCGACGATGGTGACCGCGCCCTCGATCGCCAGCCACGGCATCATGCGGCCGACGGCGAGCGTCCACGCCAGCGGATGCGTGGCGACGTTGACCGCGACGCCGACGGCGAGCGCGCGCGTGTTGCCGCCGAGCGGACGGCGCAGCGCGAGCCAGTAGATCGGCAGCTCGCACAGAAGCGTCAGCCCGAAGCCGAAGAGCCACAGCACCGTCGGACTATAGCGGAGTTGCGCGCGTGCTGATGTCGGGCGGCGCACGCGTCCTCGATCGCGCGCGCGGGCGCGTGTTCGGCGCCGTCGGACGGCTGCCGGCGGCGCAGACGCTGGCGCGGCGGCGTGGGCTGCGGCTCGCCGTCGTCGGCGCGGCGCTGGTGCTGCTGGCGTTCGCCGGCGTGGCGACGCTGCCCATCGTGATGCTCGCGATCGCGCCGGTGGTGCTCGGCGTGCCGCACGTGGCCGCCGACCTGCGCTACCTCGTCTTGCGCCGCGCGACGCTGGCGCGCCGATCGTGGGCGCCGCTCGCCGTCGCCGCCGTGATGTGCACCGTCGCCGCCGCGCTCGGCGAGCTGCGCCTCATGATCGCGTGCGGCCTCGGCGGCGTCGCGCTCGCGGCCGCGCTCGCCGAAGGACGCCCGGCGCGCCGCGCGCTCGTCACCGTGGCCGCGCTCGCGCTCGGCGGCGTGGCGATGCTGGCGCCGCGCACGGCCGCCGTGAGCATGGCGCAGGCGCACAACTTCATCGCCGTCGGGCTGGCGCTGTGGATCGTGCGCGACAAGATGCGCGCGCCGTGGCTGCCGGCGCTGCTCTTTTCCAGCTGCGTGGCCGCGATCGCGCTCGGCGCGCTCGATGCGCCGCTCGCCGCCGCGCTCGCGCACCGTGGACGCGCCGGCGCGATCTTCGCCGGCGCGGTCGCGCCCGCCGACGCGCCGTCGCTGGTGGTGATCCGCGCGGTCGGCATCTTCGCCTTCGCGCAGGCCGTGCACTACGGCGCGTGGCTGCGCCTGGTTCCCGATGGCGAGCGCGCCGGCGAGCGGCCCATCGGCTATCGCCATTCGCTGGCGCTCTTGCGCGCGGATTTCGGCGGCGCGACGGCGATCGTGATCATCCTGTCGATCGCGCTGCCGCTCGCCGCCTGCTTCGCGCTCGCCGACGTGCGCGCCGGCTACTTCACGCTAGCCGCGTTCCACGGCTATCTCGAGCTCGCCTTCGTCGCCGCCGCGCTCGCACGCTGACCGCACGCACGTCGGCACACACGGTCGCGTGTCCGAATCGCCACGCGCCTCGGCAAACGCGCGCGCTGCGACGGTTTTCACGCTGGCACGCCGGCTGCTCTAGCGGGGGAACGAAAGGAGAAACGTTCCCATGCGCAACTACAAGTTCATGATTCGTGCGTTCCTCGGAGCCGCCGCCATCTCCACGCTCGTCGCTGCCTGCGAGGACGAACAGCCACCGAAGAAGATCGCCTCGGTCACCACGCCGGCACCGACGACGCCGGAGGTGCGCGTGGAAACGCCGGAGCCGGCGCCGACGAAGGTCGAGCCGCAAAAGAGCGAGCCCGTCGCCGTCGACGAGGACAAGATCGACGACGAGAACGTCGACGAGCTGCTCACCGATGCCCGCGACGCGATGTCGACGGGCGAGCTCAGCCACGCGCTCAAGCTCGCGCGGCTGGCCACGAAGAAGGCGCCGCATCGCTCGGCCGCGTTCAACACGCTCGGCCGCGTGCAGCTCAAGCGCGGCGAGAAGAAGGACGCCATTGCCAGCTTCGAAAAGGCGGTCGAGCTCAACCCGTCGTCGAGCTACGCCGAGAACAACCTCGGCCTGGCGCTCATCTACGACGGCAAGTACGACGAGGCCGTCGACGCGCTGGAAGACGCCACCGAGCTCGAGCCGGTCGAGCCGTACATGTGGAACAACCTCGGCATGGCGTACGAGCACCTCGATCGCCTCGAGGAAGCGCGTGACGCCTACAAGCAGGCGGTGGCCGCGGCCACCGGCGAAGAGGGCGGCGCCGTCGCCAAGGGCAACCTCACGCGCCTCGCCGGCGTGAAGTCGGTCAAGCCGATGCAGACCGCCAAGATCGACACGGTCAAGTCGGACGTCACGCCCACCGCGACGCCCGAGACCGAAGCCGCCCACGTCGACGGCGGAACGAAGTAGCTCACTCCATCCATCTCTCGTACGCCCTCGCCCAGGACTCCCATCCGCCGAATCCCGCCCGCTGCCTGTCCAGCTGCGGGAACGACTCGAGCATCGCGAAGGTGTTACGAATCGAAGCGAGCGCAAGCGGTCGATCATCCGCGCGCGCCGCGGCCGTCGCCAGCGTCATCAACGCCGTCAGCCGACACCAGCTCTGCACGCCGAAGAGCGACGGACGTCGGAGATCTGGCGTGCCGACGAGGGCGATCGCGTCCTTCAAGACGTCGATGGCCTCGCGCGCGCTGCCAGCGACGTAGAGCTGTTTGCCGCGGCGGCAGAGCTTCACTGCCCGATTCGTGCGCTGATTGTCGCGCCGCCAGCCTCGCCACCACGCGAGTAACGTCCGCACCGCAGCTACTGGCTGAGCGGGATGCTAGCGAACGTGCCGGACATCGCCTGGCAGGTGTCGCCGCTCCCGGAGAAGTCGCCGTTCAAGTGGCCGTTGCCGTCGGAGATGAGGTGAATCACCGTGCCCGTCGTCGCCGCGCAGCTCCCGCCGCCCGCGTGCACGCTCAGCTGCACCGTCCCCGACGGCGTCACCGTCATCTGCACGCCCGCGCCCACGAGCAGCTGATCGTGCGCGGGCAACCCCGTCAAATCATCGGTGCCGAAGATGAGCCCGAACACCAGCGCCGGCGACGTGCCTTCCAGCGTCATCGGCTGCGCCGTCGCGTCCGCCAGCGCCGTCGTGGTGTAGGCCGGGCTCGCGTCGAGCGTCGCGCTCACCGTTCCGCCCGGCGTGATGTGCGTGGCGACGATCTCGTCGATCGGCGAATAGCAGCCGGCGCACGCCGCCAGCGCGCACCCGAGGACCGCGGCGGCCGAACGGCGCATCCATTAATGATACTGCCCGTCGTGCGCGCCGGCAATTTCTGACGTATGCTCGTCGCGGTGCTTGCCGTCCGCACGACGCTCGCTGCCGGCCTGGCGGTCGCTCTTGCCATGGCGATCGCCGGCTGCGCGCCGGGCAAGCCGGTCAACGACGCGCCGGTGCTCGTCGGCCGCGGCTCCGACGCCATCGCGCTCGATCCGGCGCGCATCACCGACTCCGAATCGTCGGAGGTCACCGAGCAGATCTTCGATCACCTGGTGCGCTACAAGCCGGCGTCGACGGAGATCGAGCCCGCGCTCGCCGAATCGTGGGAGCAGTCGCCCGACGGCCGCGTCTGGACGTTTCACCTGCGCAAGAACGTGCGCTTCCACGACGGCACGCCCTTCGACGCCGACAGCGTCGTCTTCAGCTTCGATCGCCAACGCGATCCACACCATCCCTATCACCAGGAAGACTTCACCTACTGGGAGAACAACTTCCGCAACATCCAATCGGTGGAGGCGGTCGATTCCTCGACGGTGAAGATCACGATCGAGCGCTCGTACGCGCCGTTCCTCTCCAACCTGGCGATGTTCCCCGTCTCGATCGTCTCGCCGTCGGCGGTGCGAAAGTGGGGGCCCGAGTTCGCGCGCCATCCCGTCGGCACCGGCCCCTTCCGCTTCGTCGAGTGGTCGCCGGGCGAGCGCATCATGCTCGCGGCCAACCCGAGCTATTGGGGCGGCGCGCCCAAGATCCAGCATCTCGTGTTCGTCGTCATCCGCGATCCGCGCCAGCGCCTGATCGCGCTCGAAGGCGGCGCGCTCGACGTCGCCGAGAACCTGTCGCCCGAAGATCTGCAGTTCGTCGCGCTCCATCCCGAGCTCACGCTCCTGCACGTCGCCGCCAACAACGTCGGCTACCTGGCGATGAACACGCAGCATCCGCCGTTCGACGACGTGCGCGTGCGCCGCGCCGTGAACTTTGCGATCAACAAGACCGCGCTCGTCAAGCTCATCTATCAGGGGCTCGGCCGTCCCGCGTCGTCGCCGCTGCCGCCGTCGATGTGGAGCCACGTCGACGAGGACCTGTACAGCTACGATCGCGCCGAGGCGATGAAGCTGCTCGCCGAGGCGCACTACGGCCATCCGGCGAAGCGCCCCAAGCTGTACACGATGGACACGCAGCGGCCCTACATGCCGGCGCCCGAGACGGTGGCGCGCATCATCCAACATAACCTCCGCGACATCGGCATGGACGTCGAGGTCGTGGTCAACGACTTCGACACGCACGTGCGCCTGACGCAGAACGGCGTGCACGACATGTGTCTGCTCGGCTGGTCGGCCGACACGATGGACCCCGACAACTTCCTCTACGTCCTGTTCGATCCGGAGAACGCCGAGCCGGGACAAGCGCGCAATCTCGCCTTCTTCAAGAACGCCGAGCTGCACGGCCTCTTGTCGTGGGCGCAAGAGTCCTCCGATCGCGCCGAGCGCGAGCGGTTCTACAAGCGCGCGCAGGATCTGATCGCGCGCGAGGCGCCGTGGGTGCCGCTCGCCTATGGCGAAGTCGTGGTCGCCGCGCGCAAGAACCTCTTGAACCTCAAGGTCCATCCGTCGGGCAACGTCTTCTTCCAGGGAGTGTATCGCCAATGAGCGCGATCACGCCGACGCCGCGGCGGCGCGCCAGCGATCGCGTGCGCGCGCAGCCGGTCGGCCTGTTCGGCTACTTGCGCCTGCGCCACAAGCTCGCGCTCATGCTGACCATCGCCGCGCTCTTGCCCGTGCTCGGCGCTTCGACGGTGGCGATGCGCCTCGTGCTCGCCGGGTTGAAGTCGGGCGTGCACACGCAGACCGAGCGCACCATGCGCGTCGCGCTCAACCTCGTGCTCGCCAACGTCAAGGAAGTGTTCGAGGAGGCGATTCGCCTCTCGGAGCAGGCGGGCCTGAGCGATCTGTTGCTGCTCGATCCGCAGTCGACCGGCGAGCTCCTGCAGCACAAAGAGTCGCAGCTTCTGCCCGGGCTCGTCGAGATCGCCGACGAGACCGGCAAGGTGGTCGGCCGCCGCGTCATCGGCGGCGCCCAGCTCGCCGCGAATCTTTCGTCGACCGAGGCGATCCGCGGCGCGCTCAGCTACGAGCGGCGCGTGACCATCGCGCGCGGGCCGTCGCCGGGCGCGCCGCTCATGATCCGCGCCTCGGCGCCGGTGGTCGACGACGCCTACTCGTTGCGCGGCGCCGTCGTCGTCTCGGTGCCGCTCGACGCCGAGTTCGCCGATCGCCTCAAGGCGCAATTGTCCGCCGACGTCATCGTCTACGAGGCCGATGCGCCTACGGCGTCCTCGTTCGTCGCCGTCGACGGGCGCCGCGAGGTCGGCTTCGCCGCGCCGACGGAGATCACGACCGCGGTGCTCGGCGGCGCCACGCGCGTCATCGAAGCCAACGCCTACGGCCGCATGTTCTCCGTCGGCTACGCGCCCTTGCAAGATTACGAAGGACACCATCTCGGCATGCTCGCCGTTGCCGCCGACGAGGACGCCCTCGTCGCCGCGAAATTGTCGGCGTGGCGTTCGCTGGCGCTCGGCGGCGCTTCGGCGGTGCTGTTCGCGCTCGCGCTGGCGGCGCTGCTCTCGCGGCGGCTGACGCGTCCGCTCGGCCACCTGCACGCCGGCGCGCTCGCAGTCGCGCGCGGCGATCTCGATCATCAGATCGTGCAGGAGACCGGCGACGAGATCGGCGATCTCGCCGTCGCCTTCGCGCAGATGACGCGCGCCGTGAAAGAGAACCAGGAGCGCCTGGCCGCGCGCATGCGCGAGATCGTGACGCTGCACGAGATCGGCCGCGCCGTCTCGTCGGTTCTCGGGCTCGACGAAGTGTTGCGCAAGATCGTCGAGGAGGTCGCCAGCGTGCTCGGCGCCGAGCGCGGCGCGCTGCTCATCACGCGCCCCGACGGCGGGCTGTCGATCGGCGCCGGCGTGCGCCTGCAAGGCGCCGAGATGCTGCCGGCGCTGGGCGAAGTGGTGATGCGGCGCGGCGGCCCGGTGCGCATCGAAGACGTCCACGAGGATGACGAGCTGCGCGTGCCCGCCGAGAACGCGCGCGTGGCGGGCCCGCTCCTCGCCGTGCCGCTCGAGCAGAAGGATCGCAACCTCGGCATGCTCTTGGTCACGCGGCGCAAGGATCAGCCGTTCAGCGACGGCGATCTGCGCCTGGTCGCGACGTTCGCCAACCAAGCGGCGACCGCGATCTCCAACGCGCGGCTCTACGACGAAGTGCAGAAGTCGTCCGAGGAGCTCGAGATCAAGGTCAAGGAGCGCACGTTCGAATTGGTCGTCGCCAACCGCGAGCTTGGAAAAACGCTCGACGAATTGCGCGCGGCACAAGCGGCGCTGGTGCACTCCGAGCGCATGGCCGGCCTCGGCCAGCTCGTCGCCGGCGTGGCGCACGAGGTCAACTCGCCGGCGGCCGCGATCCAGGGCGCCGTCGACAACCTGTCGGACAACGTGCAGCGCCTGGCGCGGCGCGCGCGCGAGCTCAGCGACGTCAAGCTGCCGCCCGAAGATCGCATGCGCTTCTTTGCGCTCGTCGAGCAGCTGGCACCGCGGCTGGCCGGCGCGCGCGTCGAGGCGCCGGCGCACGTGCGGCGGCAAGCGCGCGAGCTGGCAACCAATCTGGCCCAGCTCGGAGTCCCAAACGCAGAGGCCGCGTGTCGAACGCTCGTCGAGATCGGCGCCGCCGAGGCCGCCTACAACCTGGCGCAGCTGGCGCAAGCGCCGGACGCGGGCGGCGAAGGCGGCGGAATCAAGTCGCTCGAAGCGCTCACCGGATATCTCGAGCAATACGCATATCTGTTTCGCAACACACATGCGATTCGCACG
>DASXOU010000730.1:0-8077 GCA_036494045.1 Polyangia bacterium
GGTGGCGCTGGCGCAGCCGACGCTGGCGCCGGCGGAAGAGCCGGACTCGTGCACGGTGACGACGACGGTGCGCTGCACCGGTGCCGCGGCGCCCTATGCCGTGCAAGCCGCGCAGCCCACTGCTGCGCCGGTCGCTGCGCCGCCGGTCCTTGCGCCGCCGCCGCCGCTCATCCTCGACGCGCAGGTCGTCCGCGACGGCTGGAAGCTCACGCAAGACCCCGACGGCCGCTTGTGGCGCGAGCGCAAGCGGTCGACCCCGTCGAACGCGATGTGGGGCGGCGGGCTCACGCTGTTCCTGGCGACCTACCTCGCCGGCGGCATCGGCGGCATGGCCAGCGACGGCCTGGGCGAGATCGCGTGGTGGCCGGTCATCGGCCCCATGTTCGCGGCCGTGTTCACCGACAGCTCGACCGCCAGGGCGCTCTTCGCCGTCGACGGGCTGGCGCAGGGCACCGGCTTCGTGCTGTTCCTCGTCGGGCTCGCCGCCGGCCCGGAGAAGCTCGAGCGCATGCCGGTGAGCATCGGCCCGGTCAGCCTCGCCGGCGGCGGCTCGGGCGTGGCGCTCTCGGGCCGCTTTTAGGGGCGCGCGCTTAGCTGCTACAATGGATGCATGATGCTCGTGACGTCGCGCCTCCTCGGTGGGCTGCGCCACGGGTTCTCCACGCGCCGCGGCGGCGTCTCGACGGGCGGCTACGCCACGCTCAACGTCGGCGGCAAGTGGGGCGACGATCCCGACCACATCGCGCACAACCGCCGCCGCCTCGCCGCCGCCGGCGGGTTCGACTGGGGGCGCCTCTACACGGCCAAGCAGGTGCACGGCGCGCGCGTCGCGCTGGTCGTCGAGTCGACGCTGCAGGGGCGCGTTGCCGAGACCGAAGCCGACGTCGTCGTCACCGCGGTGCCGGGCATGGTCGTCGGCGTCTACACGGCCGATTGCGTGCCCATCCTCCTCGCCGACCACGAGGGGCGCGTGGCGGCGGCGCACGCGGGCTGGCGCGGCACCGTCGCCGGCGTGGCCAACGCGGCGGTCGAGGCGCTGGTGTCGATCGGCGCCCGGCGCGAGCGCTTGCGCGCGGCGCTCGGCCCGTCGATCTGCGCGCACTGCTTCGAGGTCGGCGAGGAGGTCGCGGCCGCGTTCGACGCGCTGGCGCCGTCGTCGGTGATTCGCGGCGACGGCAAGCCGCACGTCGATCTGTGGGAAGCCAATCGGCTCGTGCTCGCCGCCGCCGGCGTGCCCGAGGAGGCGATCGACGCCGCGCCGCCGTGCACCATGTGCGAGGCCGATCGCTTCTTCAGCTTCCGGCGCGACGGCGGCCAGATCGGGCAGCACCTGAGCTTCGTCGCCGCGCAGACGGCGGCAGGAGCGCCCGGAGGCGGCTGAGCCCCTCGGCGAACGACTCCGCGCCCGACGGCAAGGGCGGCGTCTCGAGAAAGCCGGGCAGCGCGGCGAAGCGCGCATCATTAATGAGGCGGCGGAACGGCGCCACGCCGATGAGGCCGTGGCCGATGGGCGCGTGGCGATCGACGCGCGCGCCGAACGGCTTTTTCGAGTCGTTCAAGTGGAACGCTTCGAGTTGACCGAGGCCGATCGTGCGCTCGAGCTCGTCGATCATGCGCGCATAGCCGCGCGGCGAGGCCCAGTCGATCCCGGCGGCCCACAGATGCTGCGTGTCGAGGCAGACGCCGAGCCTGCGCTCGCCGGCGCGCATCAGCATCTCGGCGAGCTCGGCGAACGAGCAGCCGACGCACGAGCCCTGACCCGCGGTCAGCTCGAGGAGCAGGCGCACGCGCGGCTTCGGTCCGAGCGCGCGGCAGATCTGCGTCAGCGCGCGCGCCACCCGCTCGATGCCGTCGGCCGCAGAGCCACCGACGGCGGCGCCGGGATGCACGATCACTTGCGCCACGCCGAGCGTCTCGGCGCGCACGCACTCGTCGTACAGTGTCTCGGTCGAGCGCTCCCAGATCGCCGCCGACGCGGCCGCCAGGTTGATCAGGTACGAGGCGTGCGCGGCGAGCGGAATCTTTCCCGCCGCGCGATGCGCGCGCCGGAACGCCGTCACCGTCGCGTCGTCGAGCGCCTTCGCCGCCCACTGCCGCGACGAGCGCGTCCACAGCTGCACCGCATCGCAGCCGTCACGCGCCGCGCGCTCGAACACCGTCGGCAATCCGCCGGCGACCGACTCGTGCGCGCCGAGGATCACGCGCGGCTACTTGGCGCGAATGCCCTTTTTGCGCAAGTAGGCCTTGATGAGCCTTTTTTCGAACGCGCGCCAGCGACGCACCTCCGCGGAAACGTCGACGGTGAACCCATAAGGCGTCATCGTCGTGATGCCGTTGCCGAGGTCGGTATAGATGATGTACGTCCCGGCGCTCATTCTCCCTCCATTATGCGGCCCGATCCGGCGCTTCGCAAGAGGTGCAGCGCGCCGGTCGTCGCCTCGCGCATGAGCGAGCGCAGCGCCGCCATCGTCGGGCTCTGCGTCGCCGTCTCGGCCAGCCCCACGTCCGACGACACCAGCTGCATGAGCGCCACGGGAATCCCGCCCGCCGCGTAATCGAAATAGGGCACCGACACCAGCGAATGATACCAATCGGCGAACGGCGGCTCGCCCGCCGGCGGCGTCGCCCGATCGAGCTCGCGCCGCGTGCGCCGCAGCGCCTCGCCGACGGTGAGCGCGAGCTCGACCTCGGGAATCGTCTGGGTGTCGTGCTTCGGCGTGAACCATCGCGGCGCCTCGCGCGCGCGCCCCGGCACCGACGACAGCGCGCGCCGATAGCGCCCGTCGAGCATGGGCAGGAACAGGTTGACCTCGACGCGCCCTTCGAGCCCGACGGCGCCGACGATGCGATCGGCGTGATAACGCAAGAGCTCCGAGCCCATCTCCTGCAGCGTCGCGTCGTCGAAGTCGAGCTCGCGATAGCGCTCGGCCGCCCACGCCACGCGCAGCTCCTTATGCCGCTTGTCCCACTCCTCGTCGGTGAAACGAATCCGCCGCAACAGATAATTGAGCCCGTCCCACGACGAGAGCCGCAAGATCTTGACGCCCTGGCCGTGCCAGAACTTGTACTCGTCCTCCTCGAGCATCTCGGAGGCGCGCTGCAGATCGCTCGCTTCCATCGGCGGACGCTGCTGCAGGATGACGAAGTGATCGTGCGCCTCGTCGTGCGACTTCTTGTGCTCCGACAGATACGCGAGCAGGCGCCGCACGTTCGGATCGGTGAGGCTCATGCCGACGATGAGCACCGAGCGCGAATCGAGCAGCGTCATCAATTCGCGATTGGTCCACGCCGCGTGATCGTTCGACAGCCGATGATAATCGAGGTCGCTCGCGACCAATTCGGCCGCGAGCCGCTTGTCCTCGGCGGCGCCGGGAAAATCGTACGGAAAGTAGCCGTGCAGGTGCACCACGCGCGGCCCGTCGGCGGAGCTGCGCCGCGTCGCGTGCACCGCGCGCGGCCGCTTGCCCTGCATGTTGCCGATGGTCAGCTCGAGGAGGTCGTCGTAGTTGGTCGTGTGCAGGCACGGATAGGGCGGCTGCGAATCGAGCGCCAGCCGCGCCAGCGCGTAGTGCACCTCGGTCGGCTGAAACTTGCGCAGCTGCTCGCGCTCGTAGAGCGCGCCGCGCAGGACCACGTGAAAATCGGCGCCGACGCGCTGCCGCACCAGATCGACGGCGGCGAGCGATTGCCCTTGCAACAGATCGAGGTACGCGCGGCTGAGCGCGCGCGCTTGCGCCGCGCCGCCCGGCGAGTGGCGCCCGATCGCTTCGACCAGCAGCGACTCGTTGAACGCCGCCCATCCCGGCAGCCCAATCGGCACCGACAGCCCGGCACCGACGAGAAATCCGAGCCGTCCGGCGCGATGCTGCTCGCGCACCTCGCGCAAGACCTCGCGCGCGACGTTCGATAGGATCGCGTGGTTCTGCTTGAGCGGCGACACGCGCCGCGATGCTAGCGCAGCTACTTCTTGGGCGCCAAAACGCTGGTGCCGACGAGCTTGCCGAAGTAGTAGGCCGGCACGCCGTCGTGGGCGAGCGCGGACTCCTTGAAGAGGAGCTCGTAGGCGTACTGCGCGTCGGTGAGCGTGTCGAACGTGCGATCGTCGAGGAGCTGCGCCGCCGGCACCCACGCCTGCGCGCGCGTCGCCATCGCCTGCGAATTGTCGAGCGTGCCGCCGCCCGTCGTGTAGACGTCGGCGAAGCGCTTGCCCGGCATGACCGCCATCGCCCACGCGTCGAAGTCGGCGGTGTTGCCGTAGAGCGAGTCGAGGAGATAGAGCTCGTCGACGGGCACGCCGCCCTTTTCCGCGATGCCGGCCGCCGATTCGTAGCCGCCCGAGTGCGACGCGACGATGAGCGTGCCCACGTCGGCGACGCCGGCGCCGTGCAGCGGTCCCGACAGATCGGCGAGCGTCTCGGTCAGAAGCGCGCGAAACCCGTCGCTGGTGCCGAGGTTGCCCGGATTTCCCGTCTGCGCGTCGTAGTCGATCTCGGGCACGAGCAGGATCGCGTTCTTCGCGGTGGTCTCGAGCTGCGACGCCAGCGCATAGGCGGCGCGCGTGCCGCCGTCGGGCTCGCACTCGCCGCCGGCGTCGCGCACCACGTTCTTCACGCAGTTGGAGAAGCCGTGGATGAACACGATCACGGACAAGGGCGGCGTCGGATCGAAGTTGCGCGGCACGTAGACGAGCGCGCTCGGATGCGCCGCCGTCGGCGGAAACGCGCCCGCGTCGAGCGTGAGCAGATAGGTCGCCGCGTCGTCGGTGGTGCCGGCGCCGCCGTCGGTCGGCCCGGCCGCCGACAGGTCCGCGTCGTCACCGCCGTCGGGCGCTCGCGCCGGCGACGAGCCGCAGCCGACGACCGAGCCCGCGGCAGCGATGATGGCCGCGACCATTGCTCCCCTCACGCATCCAGCATAACGTGATCGCGTGAAGAATGCGCTCCTCGTCGCGCTCGGCGGCGCGCTCGGCGCCATGGCGCGCTACGCCGTCGCCAGCGTCTTTCGCCGCGTCACCGATTTCCCGCTCGGTACGCTCATCATCAACATCAGCGGCTGCGCCATCATCGGCTTCTTCCTCGCCGCCGTGAACGGCCGCTGGAGCGGCATCAACGCCGGCTGGACCTACCTCGTGCCCATCGGCTTCGTCGGCGCGTACACGACGTTCTCGACCTACGAGTACGAGATGGCGCGCCTCGCCGAGATCGGCGCGCTCAGCCGGCTCGCCGCGTACTTCTTCTTGTCGAATGCGATCGGATTCGCCGCCGTCGTCGGCGGGATCTGGTTCGGTAGACGGGTCTAGGATTCGCTAGCGGTCTAGTAGTCGTCGTCGCGGCCACCGCCGCCGTAGCCGCCGCCACCGCCGCCGCCGCCGTAGCCGCCACCACCACCGCCGCCGCCGCGTCCACGACCGCCACCGCCGCCGCGATTACCGCCGCCGTAGCCGCCGCCGCCACCACCGCCACCATATCCGCCGCCACCGCCGCCGCCGCCGCGACCGCCACGCTGCGGCTCGCGCGCTTCGTTCACCACGATGGTGCGCCCGCCGAGTGATTGTCCGTTGAGCTCGCTGATGGCCGACTGCGCCTGCCCGTCATCGCCCACCTCGACGAACGCGAAGCCGCGTGGCCGTCCGGTGTCGCGATCGGTGACGATCTTGACCTGCTTGACCTGGCGCCCGCCGCCTCCCTCGAAGAATGTCTTGATCGAGTCCTCGTCCACATCGTATGGCAGGTTGCCGACATAGAGCCTCGTACCCATCGCGAACCCCTTTCCAATCCCTCACGAACGCCCGTTGCGAAGGCCGCGTACCGCTAGGCCTGCCCTCATCGCAGACTCGCGGGATTCAGATCGACGATACGTCCCGAGGTCAACGAAGTCAACGGGCGCTCGCGCGAAAAGCTGCGCACCTTCACACACTTTGGTGATTTCGGGCAGAATCGAAAGCCATGCGTCTCGGGCTCTGGCTCACCAGCTTTCTGACGATTTTGGCAGTCGCCGCAAGGGCCTCCGCCGATGGCGCGCCGCTTCAAATCGAGCGCCTTTCCCTGCCCGGGCGCGTGCTCGCGGTGCACGCCGAAGACGTCGACGGCGACGGCAAGCGCGACCTCGTCGTGGTCGTCGCCGCCGGCGCGCCGCCGCAGCTCGCCCGCCGGCTCGCGATCTTTTTCGCGCATGGAAGCCGCTATTCGGCGGCGCCCGATCAGCTGATCGCGGTGCCGGGCGCGGCGTCGTTCGTCGATCTCGGCGACGTCGACGGCGACGGCAAGCGCGCCATCATCTTCGCCGACGCGCGCGGGCTCGGCATGTTTCACCTCGGCAGCGACGGTCGCTTCGAGACCCAACCGCGCCGGCTCGCCGAGGTGCGCGGCCTCTTGTCGCTGCCCGACGACGAGGATCTACCGTTCTGGGACGTCATGCGCGACTGGAACGGCGACGGCAAGGACGAGATCGTGCTGCCGCTCGCCGATCGCACGACGGTGCTGACGCGCGGCGCCGACGGCGCGTGGACGCGCGCGGTCGACTTGAAGCTGCCGCCGCGCGCCAGCTACGCGGTGCGCGCGGAGATGTACGAGCCGCGGCTGCGCAACTTCGCCGTGCGCGCGACCTTCACCGTGCCCGAATGGACGGCGGCCGATTGGGACGGCGACGGCAAGCTCGATCTCGTCGCCGTCGTCGACGAGCTGTTGCAAGTTCATCCCGGCGGCAAGGGCGGCGCGCTCTATTCGCCGGTGGCGGCGGCGCGCGTGCTCCTCGGCAATCGCTCGGCGGCCGAGGCCGAGCGCGGCTCGGCGCACCTGTCGACGGTCGTCCGCGATCTCGACGGCGACGGCGTGGCCGATCTCGCGGTCAACAAGATCACCGGCGGCCTGGGGCAGATGCACGCCGAGACCGCGTTTCACTATGGGCGGCGCGGCGGCGGCTGGGGCGCGGCGCAGCAGATCATCAAGCGCGACGGCTACGCGGGCGCGCTCGCGTTCGCCGATCTCGACGGCGACGGCAGGCCCGACCTGGTCTCGCCGCACGCCGACGTCGGCCTCGCCGAGATGGCACGCGTGCTCCTGTCGAAGCGCATGGCCGTCGGCTTCGAGGCGCGGCGCAACCTCGGGCGCGGATTTTCCGCGGCGCCCGACGCCGTGCGCGACATCGACTTCGCCGTCGACTACTCGGTGGTCGCCGATCTCGAGGGCGCCTATCCGTCGGTGCAGGGCGACTTCAACGGCGACGGCAAGGCCGACTTCATCGGGCAATACGGCAAGGACGCGCTCGGCGTCTGGCTCGGCGGCGGCAAGGCGCTCCTCGGCAGCGAGCCGAAGGCGGTGGCGCGGGTGCCGCCGTCGCGCTATTTCCTGGTCGCCGATCTCGACGGCGACAAGCGCGCCGACGCGGTCGTCTTCTACCGCTGGCGCGAGGGAATGTCCGGCACCATCCTCGTACTACGGAACACAGGGCAGGGGTGGTAGAGTAGAGGCCCAATCCTTCGATGGACGTCCGCTGCGAAAAGTGCATGACGGTGTACGAGTTCGACGACTCCAAGGTCGGCGAGCAGGGCGTGACCGTCAAATGCACGCAGTGCGGCAACTTGTTCAAGGTCAAGCGGCGCGAGACCACCGCCGAGCATCCGATGGGCGGGATGGCGGCGCGCTCGCCGGCCTACGTGCCGCCGGCGGCGAACGTGCCGTCGACGCAGCGGGCGACGGTGCCGGGGATTCCGATCGTGGCCAAGACGGCGCAGCAACAGCAGCCGTCGCGGACGACGCCGCAGCCGGCGCGGACGACGCCGCAGCCGTCGCGGACGACGCCGCAGCCGGCGCCGCACGCCGAGCCGGGCGGCTGGATGATCCGCGTCAGTACGGGCGAGATCTACCGCTTTCGCGAGCTGACCACGCTGCAGCAGTGGATCGTCGAGCGCAAGGTCACGCGCGACGACGAGATCTCGCGCACCGGCGAGCAGTGGAAGCGCCTGGGCGGCATCGCCGAGTTGGCGTCGTTCTTCCACATCGTCGAGCAGGCGGCGGCGGTGGCGCGCGCCGACGGGCCGCACGCGGCGGCCGCGGCGGCCAACGCCGCCTACACGCGT
>DASXOU010000731.1:0-4151 GCA_036494045.1 Polyangia bacterium
TATCGATCGCGACCATCGCGCGGTCAGCGCCCTCGACACCGACGATGAGCATGCGCCGCCCCGTCAGCCCCGGCGCTTTGCGCGTCGCCCACACTTCGCCGATGACGCGCCCGCGGATCACGGAACGCTCTCGTGCGCCGGCGCCGCGCCGCCGACAAAGCTGAGCGGCCGCGCGCCGCGATCGTCGGCGAGCTCGAGCTTGTCGACGATCGCGCACACCGCCGCTTCGATCGGCATCGACGTGGTCCCGAGCGAGCGGCGCGCCGGATCGCCCATGCACACGATCACGTCCTCGCCGACGCCGGCACCGATCGCGTCGACGGCCACGAGGTGCGCGACCTCGTGCGACGGCGCGTACCACAGGTACGGCTCGATCACGAGGAGCTTGCGCCCGTCGAGCGCCGCGTGCTTCTTGGTCGCCCACACTTCGCCGACGACGCGCCCGAGGATCACGCGCCCGCCTCGTCGACGCCGTCGCCAGCGTCGAAGACGCCGTCTACAATCGCGACGATCACATCCTTGAGCGCAATAGTCTCGCCGACGGTCAGGTCGCGCACGCGCGTCCCATGCGCCA
Organism: Polyangia bacterium; assembly: GCA_036494045.1. Classification (GTDB taxonomy): domain Bacteria; phylum Myxococcota_A; class Polyangia; order Palsa-1104; family Palsa-1104; genus JAQBQH01. The sequence continues at coordinate 575 of DASXOU010000731.1, forward strand.
CGAGCACGCGATCGCCCGCGCCCGCGCCGAGCCGATCGATCGCCGTCACGCGCCCGCCGCGCCCATCCTCGACGACGAGCAGCTTCGCGCCGTCGAGGCCGGCGGCGTGCTTGGCACCCCACACCGACCCGACGACGCGACCGAGCCTCATCGCGTTGCTAGGCGGCCTTCTTCTTGCCGCGCTTCTCGGCGGCCTTGACCATGTCGAGCAGCTTCGCCGGCGTCACCGTCTTGAGCTTCTCGACGAACGGCGCATCCTTGGCGCGGCCGAGCGCGGTGCCCACGGCCTCGGCGAGCTTGTCGATCGAGCCGTACTTCGACTTGATCTCGCTGCCGACCTCGTGCAGCCGAAGCAGCTTCTTGTTCGAAGCCGCGAGCAGGCGCGCCTTCACGGCGTCCTTGTCCTCGTCGGACTTGGTGATCGAGCCGAGGACCGAGATGACGCGGTCGACCAGCTTTTCCTTGCTCTCGTGCTCGTCCTTCTGCCGGGCGAGTGGGGACTTCTTCGTGGCCATGGTCGTTTCGCTCCTGCTTCCTTAACTATCGATCTAGTTGCGGGTGGCTACTGGCTCGGAGGCATCGGCATCGCGCCGCCGCCGCCGCCCATCGCGCCACCGAAGCTCTTGAGCAGGCCCTTGACCCGATTGATGAGATCGTCGACCTGCTGCTGGTTGTAGCCAACCGTCAGATGAAAGGTGGCGCCCTTGCTGTCGATCTTGATGCCGTCGAGATACTGCGCGAGGCCCATCATCATGAACTGCGGGCTCTTCTTGATGTCGGAGAGCTGCGCAATCGCCTTCGCCGACAGATCCTTGGCGTCCGACTCGGAGCCGGTGTCGACGTTGATCTCCGACGCGACGCCCGACGCGAAATCGACCGATCCGAAGATGTCCTTCATCGACGCCGCCGACGACAAACGCGGATCGTTCTTGAACGAGTCGCGCGTCGACTGCGGCACGATGCCCGCGCCCCACAACGCGTCCGAGGTCTTGGCGCGCTTGAGCAGCGCGGAGAGCTCGGCGTTGCCCTTGGCGCTCTCGCCCTTGTTGGCCGCGAGATCGACGACCTTGCGCACCCACTCCTTGCCGCCGACGACGACGGTCTTGGCGTCGAGGAACGTGGCCCACGCTTCGGCCTTCTGGTTGTCGGTGTAGAGCTTGTGGCCGTTGTAGTCGGTGATGGTGACGTCGCGGCCGTCCTTCTTCGCCTGATCCTTGGCGCACTCGACGAGCTTGGTCTCGTTGAAGTGCCCGCGCAGGATCGCCGCGAACTCCTTCTGCTCGCCGCCGCCCTGCGGGAACGCGACGAAGACCGAGTCGATCTGCTTGAACGGATCGAGCGCGCACTTCTGCGTGAACTCGTCGAAGTCCTTCTTGGCCTGCGCGTCGGAGTCGCGCACGTCGAGGAGCTTGCGCCACATGGCCGTGTTGCGCATGCGCGACACGTTGGCCATGAGGATGATGTCCGTTTCTTTGGGGACCAGCGCGAGGTCCTCCTTGGCCGCGCCCGAGCCGGACGTCGACTTGCACGCCGACAGCGAAAGCGCGAGAAGGCCCGAGAGAACAACTTTTGACGCACGCATGGAGATGGCCCCCATCAATAGAATTCCGGGTTTATAGAAGCGGCGACACACATAGTCAAGGAGAATACGGCGCGGCGCTGTGATAGGTTCCCGCGCCGTGCCCTGGGTATCCCGACTTCTGCGCGGCGAACGCGTCTATGTAAAGGTAGGGGCCGGCGGCGAGCCGGCATCGGGTGGCGACGGACGCGTCGACATCATCTATAAGCCGCGCGGCAAGGTCTATCGCGCCGCAGCGCGCAATCTGTCGCCCGATCCCGATCCCAAGCTGCTCGATGATGCCGAGGCGGCGCCGTCGAGCGAAGCGCCGCCCGAGAAATCGGGCGCGAAATCGGCCGGCACCGCGCGCGCACCGCTGCCCAAGGACGCCATCATCGTCTACACCGACGGCGCGTGCAGCGGCAATCCCGGGCCGGCCGGCATCGGCGTCGTCATCCTCGAAGGCGGCAAGCGGCGCGAGCTCTCGGAATACCTCGGCACCGGCACCAACAACATCGCCGAGCTCATGGCCATCGTGCGCGCGCTCGAGGAGGTGCCGCGCGAGCGCACCATCGTGCTCCACGCCGATTCGTCGTACGCGCTCGGCCTCCTCGGCAAGGGCTGGAAGGCCAAGGCCAACCAGGAGCTGGTCGAGCGCATGCGCGAGCTGGCGCGCGGATTTTCCGATCTGCGCCTGGTGAAAGTCGACGGCCACGCCGGCGTCGCCGAGAACGAGCGCGCCGACGAGCTGGCGCGCGCCGCCGTCGTCAAGCGCGGCTAGCGCACGGAAATGCGGCCGCGTCCCGAGCTGGTCCTCGTCGGCGTCACCGTGCTGTGGGGATCCACGTTCATCGTCACCAAGGACATCGTGCGCGACGCGCCGCCGATGCTCTATCTGGTCTTGCGCTTCGGCATCGCCGCGCTGGTCATGCTCGTGCTCTACGGCAGGCGCGTGCGCGGCCGCCAGCTCATCATCGACGGCGTCATCCTCGGCGTCCTGAATTCGCTCGGGCTCGTCTTGCAGGTGATCGGGCAGGTGTTCACCACCGCCTCGAAGTCGGCGTTCATCACGTCGCTCAACACGCCGCTGGTGCCGCTCGTCTCCTTCGCGCTCTGGCGCACGCGCCCGACGACGCCGCAGCTCGTCGCCGTCGGGTTGGCCACGCTCGGGCTCATGCTGCTCACCTACCCTGCCGGCGGCGCGCGCTGGAACGCGGGCGATCTGTACACGGTCGGCTGCGCGCTCTTCTACGCGTTCACCATCGTGCAGATCGCGCGGCGCGCGCCGCGCCACGACGCGCGGCCGCTCACCGCGGTGCAGATCGTCGCCGCCACGCTGACGTTCTGTTGTGCGCTCGCACTAGCGAAATTGTGCATCCGCACAATACCGCCGCCGTCGCTGCCCGAGTTCGCGCGGCTGGAGGCGCGGCCGCTGGTGGCGAGCTCGCGCATGATCGTCGAAGTGCTCTACATGGCGCTCTTCTGCACGGTGGCGACGTTCGGGCTGCAGACCTGGGCGATGGCGCGCATGTCGGCCACGCACGCCGCGATCGTGTTCGCGCTCGAGCCGGTGTTCGCGACCATCATGGCGATCGGCTGGGAAGGCTCGGCGGAGTGGCCGGGGGCGCGCGGCGCGACCGGCGCGGCGATCGTCATGATCGCCGTAGCCGTATCCGAGCTGCCGCGCCGCCGTGCTAAACTGGAGGCGTGAGGAAGTCTGCTCTCGTCGTTTGCGCGCTGGCCGCGCTGTTGGTTTCGGGCCGGGCCGCGGCGCACATCGGCGCCGCCGTCGCCGTCGCCAAGTTCAGCGCTCCCGCCGATCCCGGCATCATGCACGCCGAGCCCAACGACGCCATCGATCCGACGCCGTTCGTCTGGACCACGGCCGACGCGAGCTACCTCGTCACCTGGTCCGACGGCGACATGGATCCGACGGGCCGCTTCACCTTCTACTACATGGATCATCAGCCGACGTTCCAGGTCGACGTCAACGAGATCGACGGCAACGGGCTCGGCACC
>DASXOU010000732.1:0-3558 GCA_036494045.1 Polyangia bacterium
ATTTTTGCGACAACCGGCGCGGGCCGCCGTCTTCCTTACGAGAGGGATGACGATGGAACGCAAGAGCCGGTTGGCGATGAAGATCACGATGGGCCTTTTGGGCGCCGGGTTGTGGGGCGCGAGCTTGGTGTCGACGGCGGCGGGCGAAGCGCGCGCGCCGCTCACGATCGACGGCGCGACGCGGGCGCTGGTGTACGGCACGGCCGACGCGCGCCTCGATGCGCGCATGGCACAGCTGGCGGCGTCGAACGCGCAGGCGGCGGGCGCCATCGGGCGCGTGGCGGCGGCGGCGAACGTCGACGGCGTGACCCGGCAGCGCGCGCTGGCGGCGCTGGAGGCGGCGGGCACGGTCGACGCGCAGGCGGCGATGCGCGCGGCGCTGTCGTCGCCGGCGGCGCGCGGCGATGCGACCTATCCGATGCTGGTCGCGCGGCTCGGCGCCGTCGAGACGCCGACGTTCGAGACGCTGATGTACCTGGCCGAGGTGCGCGCCGAGGCGTCCGCGTCCGGTGAGCTCGCGCTCGCCGAGGCGGCGTCGCCGGTCTGCCATCGCTTGCACCAGGCGCGCGCGCCGCTGTCGCACAAGCGCTAACCCAGGACGAAGAAGAGGGGAACATGACGACGGTGGGGATGCAGTTCGGGCCGTATCTTCTGCGCCGGCGCCTCGGCACCGGCGGCATGGCCTCGGTGTGGACGGCGCTCGACGACGCCGGGCGCGCGCTGGTGGTCAAGCGCATCTTGCCGTCGCTGGCGGCGGACGCGGAGTTCGTGGCGATGTTCGATCGCGAGGCGACGCTGTCGGCGAAGATGCGCCACGAAAACATCGTGCGCGTCTTCGACCACGGCGACTACGAAGGCGAGCGTTACCTGGCGATGGAAGAGCTGCACGGGCGCGATCTGTCGACGGTGATGTCGGTGCTGGTCGCGGACGGCGCGCCGGCGCCGGGCCTGGGCGCGTACGTCGCGCTCGGCGTGTGCCGCGCGCTCGCCTACGTGCACGCGCTCGCGGGCGACGACGGCGCGCCGCTGCACCTCATCCATCGCGACGTGTCGTTGTCGAACGTGATGCTCGGCTTCGACGGCAGCGTCAAGCTCCTCGACTTCGGCGTCGCCAAGGCGCTCGCCGACGAGCTGACGATGCGGACCAAGGCGGGCGTGCTCAAGGGCAAGTGGGCGTATCTGGCGCCCGAGCAGATCGAGGGCGACGCGGTCGATCAGCGCGCCGATCTATTCGCGCTCGGCATCGTCTTGTGGGAGACGTTGACCGGGCGGCGCCTGTTCAAGGCGCCCTCGGGGCTGCAGACGCTCGAGCGCGTGCGCGCGGCGTGGGTGCTGCCGCCGTCGACGATCAACCCTGCGGTGCCGCCGGCGCTCGACGCGATCGTGATGAAGGCGCTGGCCAAGGCGCCGGCGGAGCGCTGGCAGTCGGCGGCGGCGATGGTGGCGGCGCTCGAGAAGGTGGTGTCGGGGATCGGCTTCGACGGCGCGGCGCTGGCGGCGCGGATGCGCACGCTGTTCGCCGACGCGGCGGCGGCGCATCACGATGCCGCGCTCGAGGCGACCGCGCCGAGCGGGCCGCCCGAGCTGGACGAGCCGCACGACACCGACGAGACGCCGCGCGTCGACGCCGACGTGGCGCGCGCGGTCGACGGCGAGCTGCTCTCGCCCAAGGGCGCGACGCTGTCGTCGCTGCGTTGGCGCGCGCCACGGCGGCGCGTATGGCGCTTCCTGATCGCGGCGGCGCTGGCGTCGCTCGTCGGCGGTTACACCGGCTGGCAGATCTCGCGCGCCGACGGCGCGGTGCACGCGGCGCTCGTGCGCATGGCGGCCAGGTGAGCGCCGTGGCCTTCGCCGAGACGCTGGCGGCGCCGGCTCGGCTGCGCCTGTGCGTGCCCGGGGTCGTGAGCGAGCGACCGCGCGTGCTGCGCTTCGTCAGCGGCGCCTGCCGCGCGCACTCGCTCGCCGCCGACGTCGAGGATGCGCTGGTCTCGGCGGTGTCGGAGGCGTTCAACCACGCGGTCCTCGACAGCTACGCCTGGCAAGACGGCACCGTCGTGCTCGAGCTCGACATCGCCGCCGGGCGCATCGTCGCCACGCTGCGCGATCGCGGCGCCGGCGCGCGCGCCGCCTCGAGCGCGCGGCGCACCGAGCGGCGCTACGGCTTCTTCATCATGCTGCGCGCCATGGACGAGGTGCGCTGGTGGCGCGACGGCGACGAGAACATCGTCGCCATGGTCAAGCGGCTACCACACGCGTAGCAACTGTCAGAACGCGTAGAAAACGACCGGCGCGACCGCGTTGTTGCCATAGCCGTGCTCGTTCCACGCCGCGACCTCGGGCTGCGCGCGCCCGGCCGCGTCCCGCGCGCGCGCGCACACCACGTGGCGTCCCGGTTCGGGCACGTCGATGCCGACGGCGAAGCGGCGCCACGCGTGCGGCGCCAGCGCTGGATCGAGCGCCGCCGGCTGCCACTCGCCACCGTCGAGCGCGACCTCGACTCCCGCGATCGGCGCCGCGCCCGACCACGCCCAACCCCACACGCCGACGCGCCCGTGCGCCACGCCAGTGCCGGCCTCGGGAGCGACGATCATCGACTTGACGCGCATGACGTCGACGGGCCGCGTGTCGCGCCCGACCTTGTAGACGTAGCGGTCGGTCTGAAACCAGCCGGTAAACGGCTCGGTCAGCGCCGCGATGCGTGCCACCCACTTGACGCTCGCCATGCCGTACCAGCCGGGCACGATCAGGCGCGCCGGCGCGCCGTGCTCGTGCGGCAGCGGGTGGCCGTTCATCTCGATGGCGACGATGACGTCGAGCTCGCGCGCCTTGTCGAGCGGCAGCGCGCGCGCGAACCGCGTCGGCCCGCCGGCGCCGCGCGGCGTGCCGCGATCGGCGCCCGCCACCAGGATCTCGACGACGTCGTCGCGCAGCCCGGCGCGCTCGAGCAGCGTCGCCAGCGACGGGCCGCTCCACGACGCCGTCGACACCGCGCCGTACGACCACGGCTCGCCGTGCGGCAGCGGTGCCATCTGCAAGCGGTTGTTGCCGGCGCACTCCATGGTCACCGTGACCGAGCGCTGCGGCAGCGCGCCGAGATCGCGCGCCGCCAGCGTGAACGGCTCGGCCACGGCGCCTTCGACGGCGATGAGCGCACCGTCGTCGAGCGCGGGCGTCTCGAAGTTGCTGCGCACGTAGTGCGCCGCGGGCGGCGTGATCGGCGCCGCCAGTGCCGGATGCGCGGCTTCGGCGTTGAGCGGCGACGCCGTGACCACGAGTCGCCGATCGTCCGGGTGCAGCTCGTGGGTCAGCTCGTCGTCGAGCGCGCCCGGATCGTCCATGCTCACGCCCCCAGCTCCGGCGCGAACGCGTCGTAGCCGAGCGCGTGCCACGCCCACGTGTGGCTCCGCGGATTGAAGACGCGGCAGCGATCGATCGGCCGCGCGTACAGGTGCAGCGACAGCGCGTCGGTCACCGCCGTCACCGCATGCACCGACGCGTCCTCGTCGCGATGATCGAGCTCGCCGGTGCCGATGCAGCGGCTGTCGAGCGCTGCCAGCT